>NZ_JAVXKG010000021.1:0-43655 GCF_036647415.1 Algoriella sp. | reverse complement strand
TGCTATATTATTGTTTTTATCAATCTTATAATTGATATTATTTGCAGTAAATACTGCGAAATTGGTTGTAGAATAAAAATTATTAATATTGCTTGCAGTAAGATTTAGTGTTTCAAATTCTTCAGAAGCTATATTAAATTTTATAATCTTTCGTTGCCAAGTTGTTTTATTTAAGGAAGTATAATATATATTTCCGTTAAATAAATTTTGAGAAATAGTATAATATGATTGTTCAAACTCAGATCCTGCAGGAATTATAATCTCTTCTTTTATTTTTGTATTAATATCAAATTTTATAACCTTAAGATCACTTACAAAATAAATAGTATGATTGTCTATTACTTGATTTTTTAAAGAATCATCATTTGTATTTATTAACTCTTCTATACCGGTACTTGTTAGACGAGCAATATGGTGTATTTTATTTTGTACATAGGAAATAATCAAAAAACTAGGTTGTTTTTGCAGAATATTAAATTCAGTAAAATTTGATAAAACATTCTGTTCTCCATTAGTTTCTGAAAGCAAGTACAATTTTTTATTATCGTAACTATTCTCATCTACATAATAAATTGTTTCATCTAAATTTCCAATAAATGATACTTTATTATAATTTCCTTTTACAGTAAAATTTGATTGTTCTATTTTTTTAGAATTCTTATCTAAATTCCATAAATAATAATCACTATAATTTTTACCACTATTGGCAAAAAAATAAGCTTTATCTTTTAAAGAAACAAGACTATTTGGATTAGAATCTTCTGACTTTATAACATCAATTGTTTTAAAATTAATCTCTTGTTGAGCTTGTGCATTATGCTGTATAAATATCAAACTTAATAACAGTAAATATGTCTTCATTAGTTTTTAATTAGCTTATTCGTATAAATTTTATTGTCGGTTGTTATTGTTTGTAATAAATAAACTCCTTGTTTTAATTGTTCCGTAGATAGCTTTACCTCTTGGTTATTTATTTTTTTTGTGAAAATTATTTTTCCAAGTAAATCATATAATCTTACCTCTTTTATTACTTCGTTACTATTTCTTTTTATTGTTAGTTGATTATCAAAAGGATTTGGGTATACTAATATTTTATCTTTTTTATAGTTTTGATTATCTTGATCATTTATTGATAAATCTGCTAAATTAAAATCTTTAAAATTAGTAACAAACACTTCTTTACCTGCATAATGATGATACATGTTAAGAAAAACTTTATCATTAATAATCTCCATATCGTAAACATAATTAAGATTTAAAACTAAATCTGGCAATTCATTAAATTTTATATCAAATGCTTTATTATCATTACCATTTATCACATTAATCTTACTACCATAATAATCTCCTACATAAAACAAATTATCTTTATAACATTTGATTGAAGTGTAATTAATATTATAACCATGATCCATAATATCTATAAATTTTGTACCAATAGCACTTCCATTCGTTTCATATAAATATTTACCTGCAACAAAGTAGAATTTATTGTTACAATTTTGAAATGAATGTAAATTCTCCTCCAAATTCAGTTTCAAATTTTCTTCGTTCTTTCCATCTGTAGACCATAATTCAAAAATATAATCATTAGCTGTAGGTTTCAAAAACAATAATTTATCATTAATTGTAGCGTATGTATTTTGACTTATTTTTTTAGGAAAATATAGTTTTAGACCTTTACCATCTGCAAATTTTGTCATAGTTTGTCCATCAAAATAATACAATTGACCTGCATGCTCTACAATTATTTTATCTTTAAATTTTGCTACAAAAATAGCTTGATCAGAATCATATCCAGATTTAAATTGATATGCTATAGATGTTGTATTTATTGTGGGATTTAATTGTAATATTGTCCCTTTATTATCACCGTCTGTTGTGTAATAATAATTTCCGTTATACTCGTATAATCCTGTATAATTAGAACCTAATTTCTGAATAAATGTATTGTCAGGTTTCTTAACAGCTCCAATTTCTTTTGTTTTTTTATTAAAATAATTAAGCTGTAAATTATAATACTGTTTAGGATCATTGATGTGATGTGATTTAAAATAGACATTATCTCCTATTGTTTGTATCAAGTTAGGATATCCTTCAAATCCTGTGGAAACTGTTAAAATTGGGTCAAATTTCTGAGTGCTTTCATTTAAGATAGAAAAAACATGTTTCTCCGCAATTGATGATACAGAAATTACATCATCATTACTTTCAATAAAAGATTGTTTACCATAAGACTCTTTTTCTAAACTAGTTGGATGATTGACAACTACAGATCCAGAAGTACTATATGCTTTATTAATATTTCCTTTAAAAAATACATTATTACCAATAGGCGTCATATCTATAACTTCTCCGCTATTCTGATAATTTATATTACGAATAAACTTATTTGTATTTGTATTCTCATCATAAGTCCATAATTCGTTACCATTCAATTCATCGCTTTTTTGATAGTAAATATTATTATTAATTATTCCTAATGAATTTGAGTAATTTTTCGTTTCATCAACAGCTAACGTTCCTGTAATTGTCCCATCACTTTTGATTAATTTAATATTATTATAATCTTCATAATTATTCCCTAAAAAATAAATATTATTTTCCGAAGCATATAAATCACTATAAGTACTATAAATAGTATAAAACTTTTTTAACTGATTGTTTTCTAGCTTAAAAAGAGAATTAGAATACTGACCTCCAATAACTTCCTGTAGAATAATATAGATGTTATTTTTAAAATTTATATACTTCAACTTATTGTCTAACAAATACGTTTTTTGATTTTCAGTATCAACTTTCACTGTATTTCCTACTGTTCCATCAGTCGAGTATAATTCATTTAGATCTTCGTAAGACTCGCCTTTAGTATAGCCAAAATATAATCTATTATCAAAAATAAATGAATTAAAATTTGTCGCAATATTATTATTTTTATACTTTAAAAAAGTTTCACATTTTCCATTTGTACACTTCTTTATTTCAGGAAAATCTACATAATTACTTGTACCTATATAATAACTATTATTAAAACTTATCGCTTCACTAAATCCTGAAAAAGATGACGTAAAATCTGATATTTTTTTTACTTTTAAATCTTCAGTAATCTTATAAATTTGTATAATGCTATTCTCTGTTGCAGTAAAAAGCAACTCGTTATTGCTATTCTTTAGGTTTCTTATATCAGACAAATTTTCTGTAACAATAATTTTTGTACCATTTTTAGTACCATCTGATACATAAATATTTTTCTTAGAACTATTGTTAGATTCTTTAGCCAAATAAAATAATTTATCTTGATATAAAGCATACTCATTATCAAAATAAAATAATTCTTTAATTTCTTGAGCTTCTGAATTTTGAAGGTTTACTATATTTAAATATGATTTACTATTTTTCTCAGATACAAAAAATAAATTATTAATATTTAATTTCACAAGTGATTTATTGGAACTCAAGATTCCAAAATCATCTTTTTTTAATAACTCATTAATTCCATTTTGTTCATTGTAAGTAAAAAGTTTTCTTTCTCCAGATTTTCTTTCTGCCACAAAAGCAATCTTATTGTCTAAAGAAGTTATCATATTAATATTAGCTCCTTCTTTAGAATCTATATCAAGAATTGAAAATTTAATAGTAGAATCTTGAGCTAACAAGCTAGAGGAGCATCCACACAATAGTGAACAAATAAGTAAAATTTTATTCATAAATAGTTAATTAATTAAACGAATATAATAATTATCTAGTACACTATCCTTATCTTATATATGATCAACATCTTAACTAATTTTTTTTTTAAAATATTTAAAACACATTTTTTTATTATAAAACAAAAAAAACCTTTTACTTTTACGTAAAAGGTTTTTTAAAATTTTTTAAAAAGTAATCTATTTAATCTATTGCTTTCACAACTGCTTTTTCAGCTTCTTTTCGTGTTCCGTCAAAACCATCAACACCAGAAACTGTTGTATATTTTAAGACAAACTTTTTACCTGGATTTAAACGATTATAAACAGATTGACACATCAAGGTTGCTTCGTGAAAACCACATAAAATTAATTTTAATTTACCCGGATATGTATTTACATCACCAATAGCATAAATACCTTCGATATTTGTTTGATAATCTAACGCATTGTTCACTTTAATTGCATTTTTTTCAATCTCTAATCCCCAATTTGCAATTGGACCTAATTTCGGAGAAAGACCAAATAAAGGAATAAAATAATCGGTTTCGATTTCAAAAGTTTCACCTTCTTTTTCAATTACCAAACCTTCTACCTTATCTTCTCCTTTTATTCCTACAATTTCTGCAGGTGTTATTAGATTTATTTTTCCAGATTTTTTTAATTCAATCACTTTATCAACAGAATCTAAAGCTCCACGAAATTCATTTCTTCTATGAATCAGTGTTACATCGGCAGCTACTTCGGCTAAGAAAATTGACCAATCCAAAGCAGAATCTCCACCACCAGCAATTACAATTTTTTTATCGCGAAACATTTCAGGATCACGAACAAAATATTCGACTCCTTTTTCTTCATAATTCGCAATATTCTCAATAACTGGTTTACGAGGTTCAAAAGATCCTAATCCTCCTGCAATTGCAACAGCTTTTCCATGTATCTGTGTCCCACGATTTGTGGTAACAATAAAAGAGCCATCTTCCTGCTTATCTATTGTTGTTGCTTGTTCGCTTAATGTAAAACCTGGTTCAAATTGTTTAATTTGATCCATCAAATTATCAATCAATTCGCCAGCACCAACAGAAGGATAACCTGGAATATCAAAAATTGGTTTTTTTGGATAAAGCTCTGTTAACTGACCACCTGGTTGTGGTAAAGCATCAATAATATGACACCTTAATTTTAATAAACCAGCTTCGAAAACAGCAAAAAGACCCGTTGGTCCTGCTCCAATTATAATTATATCTGTTTGAATCATTTTTAAAATTTATTTAGAATGTTACTAAATTGATTGCAAATTTACAGATTTTGAATATATTAATCGATGATTATCATCAGAAGTGTTATAAAATTTTGTGATAATAAAAAAAGGCAAATTCAATTATCTTGAATTTGCCTTAATCTTGTAGCGAAGAGCAGAATCGAACTGCCGACCTCAGGGTTATGAATCCTGCGCTCTAACCATCTGAGCTACCTCGCCTTGTTTTTGGTGGTGCAAATATAAGAGGTTATTTTTGATTAAAACAAATATTTTTTAAAAAATATACAATAAAAACTCACTCATATAGGCTAATTGATTGAAATTCATTAAAATTAAATTCAAAAAAAACATAAAATTATCTCAAATAAAAAAATCCTCAAGCAAAACTTGAGGATTTATCTGTTTTATATTTTGATTTTGAATTACGCTAAAGCATTTTTGATGCGCGTCATCGCTTCTTGCAGTTCTTCTACAGATGCTGCATACGACATACGAATACAATTGTTAGAACCAAATGCCGAACCAGAAACTACTGCAACTTGTGCATATTCTAATAAATACAATGCCAAATCATCTGCATTGTTTATTGTTACACCTTTGTAAGTATTCCCAAAAGTTGCTGTTACATCTGGAAATAAATAAAATGCTCCTTTTGGCTCGTTTACTTTAAACGTAGGAATTTCTCTTGCCCAACCTAACATCAATTCACGACGTTCTGCAAATGCATCAATCATATATTGTAAAGAGCTTGGATCTGCTTCTAAAGCTGTAATTGCAGCACGTTGTGCAATAGAATTTGCTCCAGAAGTAACTTGACCTTGTAATGTTTCGCATGCTTTTGCTAACCAAGCTGGCGCTCCGATATAACCAATTCTCCAACCTGTCATTGCAAATGCTTTTGCTAAACCGTTAATTGTTACAGTTTGGTTATAAACTTCTGGAAAAGATGCTATCGAAATATTTTTTTCTCCATAAACAATGTGCTCATAAATTTCATCTGAAATAATGATAACATTTGGATGTTTTGCTAAAACTTGTGCTAAAGCTTTTAGTTCTTCTCCTGTATAAACAGATCCTGATGGATTACATGGAGATGAATAAATAATTGCTCTTGTTTTATCTGTAATAGCAGCCTCTAATTGAGCTGGTGTAATTTTGAAATCAGCTTCTAAAGTTCCTTCTACAAAAACGGGTGTTCCTCCTGATAATTCTACAATATCAGAATAAGAAACCCAATATGGTGTCGGAATAATAACTTCTGCTCCTTCATCTATAATAGATTGTATTACATTGTAAATAGATTGTTTTGCTCCTGTTGAAACTACAATTTGATCTGCTGTATACTCAATATTATTATCACGTTTAAATTTCGTAATCACTGCCTCTTTTAAATCTGCATAACCAGCAATAGGTGGATATCCCGAATAATTTTCGTCAATTGCTTTTTTGGCTGCCTCTTTGATAAAATCAGGTGTATTAAAATCAGGTTCACCAATACTTAAACTGATAACATCAATACCTTGTTGTTTTAATTCTCTTGCTTTTGCAGACATTGCAATTGTTGCAGATGGTTTCAAATTTTGTAAACGTTTTGAAAGTTGCATAATATTTGTGAGTTATTTGTGTGTAATAAATTATTAATGCGAAGATACTTTTTTCTACGTATTATTTTGTTACTTTTAATCATTAAAAATCTAAATAAATAAGAATATTATGGCTGAAATTACATTTAAAGGAAATCCAATTCACACAGGTGGAAGTTTACCAACGGTAGGAGAAAAAGCACCAAGTTTTGCATTAACAGCTGCTGATTTAAGCGAAAAAACCTTGGCTGACTATGCTGGTAAAAATGTTGTCTTAAATATTTTTCCTAGTGTAGATACTGGTGTTTGTGCGCAATCTGTTCGTACATTCAATAAAGAAGTTTCTTCTGCAGAGAACACTGTAGTTTTGTGTATTTCTAAGGATTTACCATTTGCTTTATCTCGTTTTTGTGCAGCAGAAGGTTTAGAAAATGTTGTGACTTTGTCTGATTTTAAAACAGATGAATTTGTAAATGCTTATGGTGTAAAAATGGTTGATGGACCATTGAATGGCTTGCTTGCTCGCGCTGTTGTAGTGATTAATCCAAACGGAGAAGTTGCTTACACAGAATTGGTTCCGGAAATTGCTCAAGAACCAGATTACAAAGATGCTTTGGCTGCTATAAAATAATAAAAATAGTTTTCAAAATAAAAAGCGTTACCCGAAAAGTAACGCTTTTTTGTTTTGACTATTTTTGCTTAATCAATAATAATGGATGAATTTATTTTTTGTAAATCTTGAATAAATTCTTGTTCATTTTTAGGCGAAATTATTACTGAATCATATTTATTATAAAATATTTCAATTCTATCTAATGATAAAGCTGGTGAACTTATTGGATTATTGGTTTTAGAAATTTTTGTGATTGAATTTATATCAATCTTTTTATTCACTAAAAAACCTGATTTCACAATTAATGTTTGTTGATTATAAATCGTATAATTTGTTGTTACAAAAAGATATACGATAAATAAAATTGTTAACACATAAACAACTACACCAAAATTATTTTTAATATTTGAATCTATTATTACAAAACCTGAAATAACAAATACAAGGATTATAAAAATCAATATACCTAAACTTATTTTAGATGTATATATTTTTTTAACCGCTGTCATTTAATTATTATTTCGCAAACTGAACAGCTAATTTTTCTGCTTTCTTCGATTCTGAATAATCATAGAAACCTTCGCCAGATTTTACTCCTTTTTTACCTGCTGTTACCATGTTTACTAACAACGGGCAAGGTGCGTATTTAGGATTTTTGAATCCGTCATATAAAACTTCTAAGATTGATAAACAAACGTCCAAACCAATAAAATCTGCTAATTGTAATGGTCCCATTGGATGCGCCATTCCTAATTTCATTACTTCGTCTATTTGTTTAACGCCCGCAACACCTTCGTACAACGAATAAATTGCTTCGTTAATCATTGGCATCAAAATACGGTTGGCGATAAAACCTGGATAATCGTTTACTTCAACAGGCGTTTTTCCTAATTTTGTAGACATTTCCATAATCGTATTTGTTACTTCATCTGTCGTGTCATAACCTCTGATAATTTCTACCAAAGTCATTACAGGAACGGGATTCATGAAATGCATTCCGATAACTTGTTTTGGACGATTGGTAACAGACGCAATCTTCGTAATAGAAATAGAAGACGTATTTGACGCTAAAATTGCATTGGTAGGCGCAGCTTCATCAATTTGTTTGAAGATTTTTAATTTCAAATCTAAATTTTCTGTTGCAGCTTCTACAACCAAATCTGCATTTTTTACTGCTTCGGCTGTATCTGTGTATGTTGTAATATTGTTAAGAGTTGCCGTTTTATCTTCTTCTGTAATTTTTGCTTTTGCAATCATACGTTCCAAATTTCCTGCAATAGTTTTCAATCCACGGTCTAAACTATCTTGAGAAACGTCAACTAAATTAACATTAAATCCTGATTGAGCGAAAACATGAGCAATTCCATTTCCCATTGTTCCTGCTCCAATAACTGTAATATTTTTCATCTTTTGTTTGTTTGGCTTTTATTATTTATATTTTTAGTAATTCAAAATTCAAAGTACGTTTTTAGTCTTTTTTGATGAGAAGCTGAAATAAATTCAGCTTGACAAGATTTCGTACTTTTAACTTCGAATTATCCTTTATCTATTGTTTGATTTTTGATAACTTGTTGTTCTTTCTCAAAATAAGCAATAATTTCTAACGCAACTTTCAATGCATTTCGTCCATCTTGTAACGAAACTTTGATAGGAGAATTATTTTCGATAGAATCTGCAAAACTTTCTAATTCATCTAAAATTGCATTATTTGGTAAAACTTCTGGATGCTCAAAACAAATTTCTCTACGATCTCCTTTATCATTTTCCAAAATCATTGCAAATTCGTTTGGATTTTCTGGCGCTTTGTGCATTTTTATGATTTCCGTCTTTTTTGTCAAGAAATCAATCGAAATATAAGCATTTCGTTGAAAAACACGCATTTTTCGCATATTTTTCATCGACATTCTGCTTGTCGAAACATTAACAACACAACCATTCTCAAACTCAATACGTGCATTTGCAATATCAGGCGTATCACTAATCACCGAAACTCCAGACGAATGAATTGATTTTATTTCTGATTTCACGATTGATAAAATCACATCCAAATCATGAATCATTAAATCTAACACAACAGGAACATCTGTTCCACGTGGATTAAATTCTGCCAAACGATGCGTTTCTATAAACAATGGTTCGTCTATAAAAGGTGCAGCCGCTGTAAATGCAGGATTGAAACGTTCTACATGCCCAACTTGCGCTTTAAGACCTTTTTCATTTGTCAATTTTAGCAAATGATCAGCTTCTTCTAACGTATGTGTAACGGGTTTTTCGATGAAAAAATGTTTATTTTTTTCAATCACTTTTAATGCAACTTCATAATGCGATAAAGTTGGTGTTACAATATCTATAACATCAACTGCATCAATCAAATCATCCATCGAACTAAAATATTTGTAACCAAATTCAGCTTCTACTTTTTTTCCATTTTCTTCAAATGAGTCAAAGAAGCCAATTAATTCGTATTTTTCCGATTGATTTAATAATTTTAAATGAATTTTCCCAAGGTGTCCTGCACCTATCACTCCTACTTTTAACATTTGGTAGATTTTGGGTTAAAATTAATGAGAATTAGTTGTATTTAATGCATTTTTGTAAAAATTTTGGAACATGCCAGTAGACGATTTTAAACATCAGGGACGACGTAAGATGTTGGTTGATTTATTAATGACCAAAGGAATTGAGGATAAAAAAGTTCTTGAAGCAATAAATATTGTTCCTCGACATCTTTTTTTAGACAGTGCTTTTGTAGAATTTGCCTACCGAGATGAGGCTTTTCCTATTGCGGCAGGACAAACCATTTCGCATCCGTACACGGTTGCTTTTCAGACGCAATTATTAGATGTGCATCCTACCGAAAAAGTTTTGGAAATAGGAACTGGTTCTGGTTATCAAACAGCAGTTTTAGTCGCAATTGGCGCAGAAGTTTTTACGATAGAACGTCAAAAAGAATTGTTTGATTTTTCTAAAATTATTCTAAAAAAAATAAATCTTGAACCGCGCTATCAAACGTATGGCGATGGTTACAAAGGTTTACCTTCTTTTGCTCCATTTGATAAAATTATTGTGACGGCTGGTGCGCCAGAAATACCAACTGATTTGTTGCAACAACTTAAAATTGGTGGAATTATGGTGATTCCTGTTGGAGAAAAATCGCAACAAATGATTGTAATTATTCGATTGGAAGAAGATAAATTTGAGAAATATCTTTTTGGAGATTTCAAATTTGTACCGATGTTAGAAAGTCGTGATAAATAAACATAAAAAACCACTTCGAAATTGAAGTGGTTTTTTGTATTATGGTAAATGCTCTACAAACTCTCCATTTTTATTAAATTTCAGGTCTATATCATTGGTTAATTCTACGATAAAACCATCTTTTTCTCGGTTTATTTTCTCTATCAATTTATCTTTATAAGCTTTCGAAATATAAAGGTGAATAGATTGATGAACAACATTTTTTGGTAAAGGGTTTTTTCCTACTTTTTCGATTGAAGTCCAGTTACCCATTTTATCAAAATCAATTAAAAATTGATCGTTCAAATTTACTTCATATAGAGAACCATCTGGCTTTTGCGGTTCAAATTGAATCACTTCTTTTACAGAAAATGGCGCAAAATGCGTTTTCAGAAAAGTAGTAGAATTTATAGACAATACAGTATTGTTGACTTTTTTTACTTCATAACTTATTCCATCATCACTTTTACAAGAAAAAGGAATAAAAGAAATCGTCAAAAGAAATATATAGATAAAACGTTTCATTCAAATAAATCTAATTTGTTGCAACTAATTTAGCATTTTTCGAAACGTTATTCAATAAAAAAGTTCAATCTTTTTGGACTGAACTTTTCTTACTTAATCATCAATTCTTACAAAATTTCCGTTTCGATCAAATTCCACATCTAAACCATTGTTTAATTCAATATCAATTGAATTTCGGTCTTTTTCAATTTTTGTAATCATCGTATTCGGAAAACTTCGTTTTACATAATTTGTAATTTTCACAGGAATAAAACCCGTCGGAATTGCGTTATGGTTACCATCAATCTCTTTCCAAGAACCATTTCCTTCAAATTCTACTTTCGTTCCATTATTCAAGTAAACTTTATATTCTTTCGAGAAATAATCATCATCCAAAATCGTACTACCAACTTGTTTTACTCCAAAATATTTGTTCACAAATTGCTGACTTGTTTTTGGCATTTGATTATAATTTATCGCTCTATCTTGCGCAAAAGAAATCATTGAAAATCCCAACATCGCAATACTTAATAACTTTTTCATCTTGTTTGATTTTTTAATTTTACAGGACAAAATTGCGATACGAATTGGGAAAGAATTGGGAATTTAGATTTTTTTCAAAATAAATTGATGTAATGAATTTTCAAATTTATAATTCAACTGAACTGAAGATTGATTTTTCAGAATTGTATCAATAATAGAAAGTCCCAATCCATTGCTATTCTCACTATTTCCTTGTTTGTAAAAACGATTAAAAATCAATTTTGGATTAAGCGCAACTTGATTACTCGTATTTGTAAAAATTAGTTGATTTTCTTCACTTTTAATCTTAATTCCTTTCTGATTATTGTTGTGTTTTATTGCATTTCTAATCAAGTTTGAAACTAAAATACGCGCTAAATCGGGATTAAATTCAACAATAAAATCATGTTGAATTAAAAATTCTAACTTAATATTTTCCGATTCAATAAAAGGTTCAAAATCTTCTATAAAATCTTGAATAATTGTTGTGAAATTAACTAATTTCTTCTCCGAAAATTGTTGATTTTCTATTCGAGAAAGCATTAATAATGATTTATTCAAATTCACCATTCGCCAAAGTGTATTTTTAGTTTCCGCTAAATCTGTCAATTGTTTTTCCGATAATTTTTCATCATCCAACAATAAATCCAATTTATTTAGCGCAATTGCCAAAGGCGTTTGTAACTCGTGCGAAGCATTCTCTATAAACAATTTTTGATCACTAAAAACTTGCTCATTTCGAAGCATCATTTCTTTAAAATTTTCTTGTAAAATCAAAAATTCTTTTACATTCGTTTCAATATTTTCCAACTTTTTAGATTCTCCAATACGATATTGCTGAATTTGATTTAAAATTCCTCTAAATGGCTTGAATGCTTTGTTCAAACCAAAATAATTAATCAACAATACACTTATCAAGATAAAAATATATAGAAATATCAACGAAATCGTCAAATCATAAATCAGATCATCTTCTTCTACTGTAGAAGTTCTGATTTCTAAAGAATAATGTTGTTTATCTACACCAATAAAACCCGTTTTCATGACACGATATGGCTCCATATCATTGTCATATTCCATAAAAATCATTTCATTCGAAAAATGATTAAATTCGGAATAATTTTCGACAGAAACTGGAATGATTTTGAATTGAGCTAAACCAAATTCATTTGTTTTTACGATTGAAGGATCAAGAAAAGCATGACGAATAATTTCTATTTTCTGATTTTTTAATCCATCGTCAACATTATCATATACTTCATCTAAAATAAGTCCACGAAATAATAAAGCCCAAATTGCTATAACTATTAAAAGCAAAAAAGTTAAATATCGAAATGTATAATTTTTTATAGAAATTTTCATCTAAATTAATTTATATCCTACACCGTAAACAGCTTGTAAATCGGCTTCAGAGTTTGCTTCTTTTAATTTTTTTCGAAGATTTTTTATTTGAGAATAAATAAAATCTAAATTATCTGCCATTTCAGTATGATCGCCCCAAACACTTTCTGCAAGCATCGTTTTCTGAAAAACGCGCTCTGGTCGTAACATAAAATAATACAACAAATCATATTCTTTCCGATTTAGTTTTATTTCTTCATTATTTACAAAAACTCGGCGATCTTCGGGATAAATAGAAAGATTTTTGAACGAAATAATTTCTTCTCCATGTTGTTGATTTTTACGCATCGCAACTTTGATACGAGCCAATAATTCGGCAAAATGAAATGGTTTTGCCAAATAATCATCCGCACCAACCAAAAGCCCTTCCACTTTATCGTCAACAGAATCTTTTGCCGATAAAATAATAACTGAAGTTTTCTTTTGTAAGTTTTTCAGTTCGCGTAAAACGTCCATTCCATCACCATCTGGTAACATCATATCCAACAAAATACAATCATAATCAAACGAAGTAATTTTATCAATCGCCTCGGAAAAATTAGTTGCAGATTCTACAATTATTTTTTCTTTTTCTAAAAATTCAATAATAGTTTCTTGTAACTTTATCTCATCTTCTACCACCAAAATTTTCATCAAAATTTGTTTAAAATCAATGTAAAATTACCATATAAAATGGGAAAGATTTAGGAAAACTCGTAATTTTAACCTTTATATTAAAGTAATTTATTTTGGAAAAATATAGTTTTAAAAATGATTATAGCGAAGGTGCACATCCTGCAATTTTGCAAAAATTAGTCGAAACAAATCTTACTCAAACCATAGGTTATGGTGAAGATGAGTTTTGTGATGAAGCGCGGGAATTAATCAAAAAACAATTGAAAAAAGAAGCAGAAATTCATTTTGTTTCAGGTGGAACACAAGCAAATTTGATTGTAATTTCTTCTATTCTGAAACCTTATGAATCTGTAATTGCAGCAGAAACTGGACACATTGCGGTACACGAAACTGGCGCAATAGAAGCAACAGGACATAAAATAAATACGATTGCAACATCGGACGGGAAAATTTCGGCAATACAAATAGAGAAAGTCCTGAAATTGCATACGGATGAACACATGGTAAAACCAAAAATGGTTTATATCTCCAATTCTACAGAAGTTGGAAGTGTATACACGAAGGCTGAATTAAAATCAATATATAATTTCTGCCAAGAAAATAATTTGATTCTTTTTGTTGATGGCGCACGTTTGGGTTCAGCTTTAACCTCATCAAAATGTGATTTAACGCTAGAAGATATGGCGAATTTGTGTGATGTTTTTTACATTGGTGGAACAAAAAATGGAGCTTTGATTGGAGAAGCTATTGTTTTTAACAAGTTGGATTTGAACGAAAATTTTAGATTTCATATCAAACAAAAAGGTGGAATGTTAGCGAAAGGACGTTTGATTGGGATTCAGTTTTCAGAATTATTTAGGAATGATTTATTTTTTGAAATGGGAAAACATGCCAATAAAATGGCAGAAAAATTAGCGAAAAACATTTCAAACAAAGGTTTTGAATTTTTAACTGAGCCATCGTCTAATCAAATTTTTCCTATTTTCCCGAATGAATTAATTGCAAAACTTCAACATCATTTTGAATTCTTTGTTTGGGAAAAAATTGATGAAGAAAAATCTGCCATTCGTCTTGTTACTTCTTGGGCGACATCAGAAGAAAAAGTAGAGTATTTTATTCAATCCATATAAATTAAAAGCCACTCAAAATTGAGCGGCTTTTATATTTTTTAATAATAATCTTTTACATTTTCTAAACGCTCTTTAGTACGTTTATATTCTGATTTTCTGATTTCTTTTTTATGTTTCATTAGATTTTTGTCGTAAGAATATCGACGTTCAATACGTTTGATATCTCTTTCATATTCATCTTCCAAACGATCCAATCTATCATCAATACGATCTTCATAATAATCATCTCTGTGAGAATTTGACCATTTATAACGTTGATTATCATTCAATATTCTATCAATATCACGTTGCAAATTGATCGAGATTTCTCGCTTTCTTCTACCTTTTTCGTATCCAGATAAATTACGATCTCTTCCTATATGTTCAAAATCTCTACTTGCTTGCTTTTTTAAGGCGATAATTTTATTTTTTTGACTACTTGAAATTTCATAATAATCAGCTCGCTCTATTAAAGCATCTACATTTCTATTACTTCCATCATTTGGTCTATGTTGCGCATAACTTGACATTGTGCATAAAACAAAACCAAAAATTAAAATCTTCTTCATATTCTAAACTTTCATTTAGACTAAGCAAAGTCCATGCTGGAATGAATAAATTTTTAAAAATTATTTTTAATCAACAATTAATCAATGATTTAAATTTTACTTCGACTTTTCTAAAGCTTGTAAAATATCTTCGATAATATCTTCCTTATCTTCCAAACCAACCGAAAGTCTGATAGAACCTGGTTTTATTCCTAAATTAATACGTTCCTCTTCTGTCAATTTAGAATGTGTTGTAGAGCCTGGATGTGTTGCAATTGTTCTCGAATCGCCCAAATTAGATGTATACAAAATCATTTCTAAAGCATCTATAAATTTAAATGCACGCTCTCTTCCTCCTTTCACTTCAAAAGTTACAATTCCTCCACCAGCTTTCATTTGTCTTTTAGCCAATTCATATTGAGGATGTGATGGTAAAAACGGATATTTAACATCTTCTATTTCTTGATTATTTTCCAAAGCTTCTGCCAAAGCCAATGCGTTACTACAATGACGATCCATACGAAGTCCTAAAGTTTCTAAACTTTTAGAAATTGTCCAAGCATTAAATGGCGACATTGCAGGGCCTGTATGGCGAATAAAAAATAACATTTCATCAATCAACTCTTGCTTACCAACTACAACTCCACCTAAAACGCGTCCTTGTCCGTCCATATATTTTGTTGCAGAATGTATCGATAAATCAAACCCAAATTGCAAAGGTTGTTGTAAATATGGTGTCGCAAAACAATTGTCTATCGCAAAAATAATATGTGGATATTTTTCTTTTAACTTTCCTAATTCAGCTAAATCAAACAATTCTAAACCTGGATTAGACGGAGATTCTAAAAATATTATACGAGTCGTTGGTTGTATAGCTTTTTCCCAATCTTCTATATTTGGTGTATCAACATAGGTATGCGTAACACCCCAACGAGGAAATAATTGTGTTAATAATTGATGTGTAGAACCAAAAATTGCACGACTAGACACAATGTGATCACCACTTTTTATGAATGATGCAAAAGAAGCAAAAACAGCTGCCATTCCTGATGCAAAAGATAAACCTGCTTCTGCATTTTCTAATTTACAAACTCGGTTTATAAACTCCGAAGTATTCGGATTTGCATAACGCGAATAAACCATTCCTTCCTCTTCGTCTGCAAAAATTGCACGACCTTGTTCTGCACTATCAAAAATAAAACTTGAGGTTAGGTATAATGGAACCGAATGCTCTCTAGTAGCTGATCTAGGAGCTTGCTCTCGAATAACTTTAGACTGATCTTTTTTCATAATAATCAAATTTAAACATTGTTTTATTAAGACATAAATAAATAATAAAGTTTTATTTAGAATATTTTTCTATTATTGATACGTTAATATGAAAAGTAATAATATGAATGATTAAGATTTAGAATGATATAAACTTTACCTAAAAACAGTATAAAAGCCTAACTTCAAAAATGGCAGATTCCTATAAAAGTCTCACAAAAAATTAATCTTTATAAAAGTTATTAAATCATGATGAATTAAATCTTTTATTAACTTCAGCTACAAAAAGTTTACCTTTGTACACTTAATATTATTTATGTCATTCGAAAATCTAGGATTATCACCATATTTATCAAAAGCAATTGCTAAAAATTTAGGTTTCATCAAACCTTTTGAAATTCAGACCGAGTCTATTCCGGCTATTTTACAAGGAAAAGATGTAATGGGAATTGCAAAAACGGGTTCGGGTAAAACGTTGTGTTTTGTTGCACCATTATTACAAAAAATTCAACATCAATCATACGAAAAATCTCGTGCTATAAAAGCATTAATTTTAGTACCAACTCGTGAATTAGCAGTTCAGATTGAACAAACTTTTGTGGGTTTACAAGAAGCTTTACGTCGTGAAGTAAAAACACAAGCCGTTTATGGAGGAACTTCTATTAATCCGCAAATGAAAAATTTGTACGGAACAGAAATTCTGATTGCTACGCCTGGACGTTTGTTAGATTTGATGGATCATAATGCATTTACGTTAGATCAATTGCAATATTTGGTGATTGATGAAGCGGACAAAATGTTTCAGATGGGATTTGGCGAAGAAATGGATCGAATTTTAAAAGCAGTTCCAGCAAAAAAACAATCAATTTTATTTTCAGCGACTTTAAATGAAAAAGTGGACGAAATTAAAGCAACTTTAAAAATTAACCCTATTGTTATCGAAGTTGAGAAACAAGATATTGATTTGGATCAAATCGAACAAATTGCTTATAAAGTTGATGGCGAAACAAAAGGTCCATTTTTGAGATATTTAATAAAATCTGAAAATTTAGATCAAGTTTTGATTTTTGTTTCATCTACAAGAACGGCAGACAATTTGGTGGAAAAACTGAAAAAGAATAAAATTCCGGCAATGGCAGTTCACAGCAAGAAATCGCAAGGTGCCAGAATGGATAATTTGGAAGATTTTAAACTTGGTGATGTTAAAGTTTTGGTAGCGACAGATTTGATTGGACGAGGAATCCATATCGAAGGATTGCCAACGGTTATAAATTACGAATTACCACGTTCGCCACTTGATTATGTTCACAGAATTGGACGTACAGGACGTGCAAACTCATCTGGAAAAGCTATAAGTTTGATTACCGAAGAGGATTTACATCATTTCAAAATCATTCAGAAAAAAATGGGTCGCAAAGTAGATTTACTTTCTATTGACGACGTTAATTTACACGGTTATTAAAAATTCATATTTCAATACATTAAAATCCACTTTTATTAAGTGGTTTTTTTTATATTTAAAAATAATATAAAACTTAAGAATGAAACCACCACGTTACTATTCGTTAGATGTTTTTCGTGGCGCAACAGTTGCGTTGATGATATTGGTAAATAATCCTGGCACTTGGTCGGCAATGTTCGATCCTTTAGAACACGCTTTATGGCACGGATGCACACCAACAGATTTGGTTTTTCCTTTCTTTTTATTTGCCGTAGGAAATGCAATGGCATTTGTAATTCCGAAATTGCAACAACAACCTCAACATATCTTTTGGAGAAAAGTTATCAAACGAACTTTACTCATTTTCGCAATTGGACTATTTATCAATTGGTGGCCATTTTTTAAATGGGAAAATAATGAATTAATTTTTAAAGTTTGGCAAGACTCAGACGAAGTTGGAATTAGAATAATGGGCGTTTTACAACGCATCGCAATTGCCTATTTCTTCGCATCTATAATTGCATTTTATTTTAAACAAAAAACAGTTTTATGGATAAACGGTTTTATTCTACTTTTTTATTGGTTATTAACAAAATTTATGGGCGGATCAGACCCTTATTCTATCGAAGGATTTATCGGAACAACATTCGACAATCAAATTCTTGGTTTAGCACATATATACAAAGGCGAATCTATTCCGTTTGATCCTGAAGGTATTTATAGTACAATTGCAACAATTCCGCAAGTTTTATTTGGATATTTGATTGGAGATTATATTCAAAAACAAGGAAATATAACATGGTTTAACCGTTCTTTACCTGAGACAAATAATACACAATACAAAATGTTGTCGGGCTTATTTGTAATTGGTTGTATAGCTCTAACAATTGGTTATTTTTGGCAATTAGATTTTCCTTTCAATAAAAAAATATGGAGTAGTTCTTATGTTTTAAATACAACAGGATTAGCAATTTTAACAATTGGAACGATGATATGGTTCATCGAAATTATTGGAATAAAAAATGGATTGATGAAGTTTTTTGACGTTTTCGGAAAAAATCCTTTATTCATATTTGTTTTAAGCGGATTATTACCTCGCATTTTAGGTTTGATACGAATTGATGGTGGATTAAATGATAAAGGCGAAATCAATTATATTTCTCCTTTAGGCTGGTTTTACCAAAATGTTTGTGCAAAAATTCCGGGAATACCAGAAGTTGGTTCATTTGTTTATTCCCTACTATTTTTAGCCGTTTTTTGGTTGTTGGCGTATTGGTTAGATAAAAATAAAATTTATATAAAGGTTTAATTATAATTTCAAAACCACTTCACATAGAAGTGGTTTTTTTGTTATATTTAGAAAACTAACTCCATACTACTATGAGAATTTTCATTATTCATTTTCTGCTACTCTTTTCAGCAACATCATTTTCTCAAGATACCATCTATTTTGACAAAGATTGGAAAGAAACAACAAAACAAAATTCAAGTTTTCATCGACCTTTACCGTTAAAAAAAGTTGGGGATTTAGTTCTCTTGAAAGATTATTACAAAGACGGTACACTTCAATTTCAGGGATATATTTATTCAAATGATGAGCATAAATATGTTGGTGATGTGTATTGGTATGATAATAATGGATTTGATAATGGTTTTCGTCAAAATCTGAATAAAAGTTCGGTAAAAGAATTAACATATTATAACCCGAACGGTTCTGTTTGGAAGAAAATAACGTATAATAAAAACGGGGAAAAAAGTAATATCGTTGTCTATTTTAATGATAAAGAATTAATAAAAGGAGAAATTAAAAATCACGAATACATTGGTTACTTTTCTCCCGAAAAGCCAAAATTAAATTATGATAATCCATTTAAAAAAAATGAAGAGGAAGATCGTGATATTCCTTTAGTTATGGGAGTTCAGACATCTGATTATAGCGGAATTTCGAAAGAAAAAGATAAAGTTTATACTCAGATAACATATTGGGATAACGGAAAAAAAGCAAAAGAAGAAACAATTAGTAATTACACTACACTAAAAACTATTTTTTGGGATAAAGCAGGAAAGTTAATTACGGAGAATACAGAAAGAGCTAAAACAAATATAGAATATTATACCAGAAATGAATTTGCTGTTGCAATAAAATCTAAAAAGGAAACTATTTCTACAAATAATTCTTATTCTTCTACAGAAACAGAGTATTATTTAGATGAAAAACCAGCAAAAATAACAAAACGAATAAATGGAGATAAAACAGAAGTAAGTTTGTTTGTAGATGGAAAAGAAAATGTTTCGAAATATAAAGATGATAAACCATTTGATGGATTTTTCAGCGATACAATTGGCGATAATGTTACTATTTATCAAATGAAAAATGGTAAAATAATAGATGAAGTAATCACTAAAAATTCAGAAAATAATCAAATTATTGCGAAAGGAATATATAAAGATGGAACACCAGACAATGGATTATTTTTCTTGAATGTAAACGATAAAGTTCAACTATTACAATATAAAAATCAGAAACAAGAAGGTGTTCAGAAAATATTTGTAAGTCGTTGGAACGATAATCCTGAGGAAGAGTTTGAAATGAAAAATGGATTATTGGACGGTTATCGAAAAATATATAAAAATGATAGTTTAACCTATCAAAGTGAATACAAAAACGGAAAACCTTTTGCTGGAACTATTATTGAGGACAATATAAAAGAGATATATAAAAACGGATATTTAATTCAAAAAGAAGAATTTGATGAAAATTCTAATCGAACTATCGTTTTAGAAACTTATGAAAATAATCAAATAAAAACGAAAACTTACCGCAACTTTTTAATAAAAGAAAAACCTCAGTCTGTTTATACAGGAATATTCAAAAATGAAAAACCATTTGAAGGCTATTTTATCAATGAAATTATTCTAAATGAAATCCCGTTAGTAGATTATTACGAAAAAGGTGAATTAAAATACCAATATTCATTTGATTTTATGAAGCAATTAGATAATTATAATTTCCACGAATATGACATAAAAACAACTTTCAAAAATGGTAAAATAATAGATGGAATTGAATATTCTGAAAACGGAAGAAATACGTTGATTGTTACAGGCTATAAAGATGGTAAACCAAATACATTTGATATTAATATTTTTGCGATGCACTACTTTAATCGAATTTCTTTTGTGTTAACCAATAATGAGCTTACAATAAAAGATTTAGAAAAAAATACATCTATAAAAATAGAGAAAAACACAACACATTTATTGGTTTCTATATATGATAATAATGGAAAATTAATTACAAATAATCAACAAAAAGAGACAAGAGAAGCAACTCCAAATTCAATTACATTTTATTTTTTAGAGAATAATAAACTCAAAAAAGAAATAAAAAACATGAATGAATTTGAAGTTTTGTATGACAAATTAGATCATGAAATAAATCCACTTTTTGGTTTAATTTACAATGCAATTTCTATTCAACCAAATTCTAATATTCAAGCTATTTTTGATCAATTTATTAAAGTTTTCAAATCTGAAAACTTAGAAGATCTAAAAGATTTAGAAAACCTCTCATTTAATTTTTCTGATAATTATAAACTAATCTCGAGCTTACGATATGATGAAAACGGAAAACCTGAAATTGGAGCGAAAATAACCGAAAATGGAAATGAATATTTGGTAGAATTATATATTGATAAAAAAATTAAAACACAGAAAAAAATAACTTCTGTTTCAGAATTAAGTGAAATTGTAAAAGAAATTTACAACAAACAAGAATAGAAAAAGGTTGCCAAAATTGGCAACCTTTCTTATTACACTTCTTCAAATTTTTCTCCTTTAAAGGTTTTTACTGGATTTCCTCTTGCAATTGTACTTTGATTATTCCATTTTTCTTGCACAAGATTTTTAATTTTTTGATTTTCATTTTCTTGTAATTTCAAAAATAATCGGGCTGTTGCCAGCTTTTTATTTTGCAATTGCGAACGAGAATCCATCGAAACAACTGTTAAACCAGTCGGAATATGTGTTGCACGAACTGCAGAATTAACCTTATTTACATTTTGACCTCCATTTCCTGAACTTCTCATTGTTTGATAAGAAATTTCTTTCGGATTTATTTTTGTTGCAATTGGTATTTCCAATTCAAAACAACCAATAAACCAATTTTTACGTTGATGAAATTTACGATACGGACTTTTCCCAATCCATAAAATTGTCCCTAACCAAGTTTCCAGAAAAAAGTTTAAATCATTACTTTCTACCTCAAGAATTATCGAAGCAAGCTGATTAAAATCTTTATCTAATTCTCTTTCTATAACATCAATTTTTATCTGATTGTCTTCACAATATTTCTGAAAACGTTTAAAAACATTTGTTACCACAAAATTACATTCTGCTGGACCTCGACCTGAAGTGATTTGTATTATTTTTTTCATCTTCTTCTTATTTATCCATTCGTACAATTTTTGGTGTAAAAGTTCCTAAAACCTTCACCAATTCTGTTTGTAAATTCATTACCGTTTTTATATTTTTATACGCAAACGGCGCCTCATCTACACTTCCTCCAATCAACTCAATTCCTGCATCTTTTATTTGAGAATTCAGCATACTTTTGGTTATTGTAGATTTACATTTTGCTCTAGAAAACTTTCTACCAGCACCGTGCGAAGCAGAATTAATACTCAATTCATTTCCTAAACCTTCTACAATATAACCGTCGGCAGTCATAGATCCCGGAATAATTCCTAGAACACCTTTTCCCGCAGGAGTTGCGCCTTTTCTATGTACAATTCGCTCTATACCATCAACCATTTCTTTCCAAGCAAAATTGTGGTGATTTTCGATATTAAAAACAATTCTTTTTCCCAAAGCTTTTGCAATTCTTCGATGAATATCATCATGGCAAGCTTTTGCATATTCACCCGCCAAATTCATTGCAGCCCAATATTCTTGTCCATCATGTGTATTCAAATCCAACCAAGCCAAATGTTGTACTTGTTTAGGTAAAGGACATTGTTTTGATGCCAAATATGTATAATGTTTAGCAATATTTGCACCCAAACCACGCGAGCCACTATGCGATAAAACAGCGATGTATTCACCTGGAATAAGGTTCCATTCAGGTTTTACTTCATTTAATTTCACTATTCCAAACTCTACAAAATGATTTCCTCCACCCGAAGTTCCTAATTGTTGATAAGCTTTAGTTTTCAAACTTTTTAGGATTGGAATTTCATTAAACAAATCATCTTCAAAAATCTGATGATCTGCTTTTACTTTATGCGTTTCATTCATTCCAAATTTGGTTTGCTCTTTTAGAATTGAAAGTAATTGATGTGATTTTCCTTTCAAAAAATTGGCAGGTAAATCAAACACAGACAAGCTCATTCTACACCCAATATCAACACCAACACCGTACGGAATTACCGCATTATCGGTTGCTAAAACACCACCAATAGGCAAACCATAACCAGAATGCGCATCAGGCATTAAAGCTCCTTTTACCGCGATTGGTAACTTTAAGGAATCGTACAATTGAAATTTAGCCTGTTCATCAATCTCATTTTCTCCAAAAATAGAAAACGGTGAACGTGTATTTTTCAACTCTTGCAAACGAACTTCAACAGGTTTTATCAAACCTTCGGCAACTTTACCCCAAATTCCGTCTCCAATATATTTTTCTGGCTGAAGTAAAACTTCTTTTGCCTCATTTAGAATTGTTTGTTTTTTTTCTTTTTTTCGATAACGTTGTATTTGTCCTAAAACAATATTAATCGAATTATTTTGTGGAAAACCTAATTTTATAAAGTCTTTCCCAGATAATTTATTTCCCATTATTTATTTCTTTTAGATAACTGATATTGTTTCTATATCAGTCTTTCAGCAATATTTGTTGCTGAAATAATTTCATTAAAACCTTTCCTTTTGTAAAAGGTGGTTTTAATAGAGGTTGTAATTTTATAAATTGATTGAACTAAACAAATCAGTTCTGGATGAACTGAAAGTGATTTCGAAAGATTTTTATGAAAATTATTCTAAAAATAATAAGAATAGAAAACAAAAAAGCCCGAAATCTAAACTTCGGGCTTCTGATATAAAAAGTAATTTATTTACGAAAGAAATGCGCGAAGAATATCCATTGCAAAAGCGTTTGCAACAGTTGAATTTTGATATGTACTTGAATTGAACATTTTATTCTTCGTTATTAAAGGTTAAACTTTATGATTTTTGTCAGTGCAAATTTATATAAATAATATTCACATTTCCAAATAATTAATCAAAAATAAATTTATATATAGGTTTAATTATAGATTTATAGTAATTATTAATAACAAAAAAAGAGATTGTAATTTACAATCTCTTTCCATTAATACTTTTGTTGAAAACTTTGAAATTAATTTATTAAAAACAAGAATCAAATTATATTTAGTAAATGTTTCTATTTTAAAAATTAAATGATTAACCAATAAATCCAAAATTATTTTCAAACATTTTTCCAATAATTGGTAATGGTTTTTTAACATTATTTGCAGCATTTATAATTCCGATTATCATTAAAATCAAGTTAACTAAACCTAAAATTCTAATCATACCAATTCCTGTTACACCTGCCAAAATACTTATAAGTATTCCCCAAATAAAAGAGAAAATAAATAATCCGAAACCTTGCTTTAAATGATATTTTAATAAATCATCTGCCTTATCTTTTCCTACAAAATAAGCGATTATCCATCCGACGATAGAGATGTACGATACAATTGATAATATCTTGTTGTCCATATTTTTTGTTTTTAATTGGTTTAATTGTTAAACAAAATTGGAGAATTAAAATCTCAATTAAAAAAAACCAAAACTACATGGTAACTACTACAAAAAACAAGAATGACTACAAAACAACTACAGAATTAACCAACAAACACATTGTCAATTCATTAAATAAGATTATTTTTATATGATTTATTGTCTAAAATAATTAAAATCTAATATTTACACCCGATTTTTACCAGATGAAATACATCCTAAAACTTATATTATGCTTTATAAACTTAACAATTGCACAAATTTGTTGGAGTCAAAACACGTATGTTGATAGTTTAAAAAATGAATTGAATAATACTAATTTATCCACTAAAGCTAAATTTTCGTTGTATAATCAACTTTCAGAAATTAGTAGAACTTCCGACCAATACAAAGACGCTAATAGTTATATTGACAAACAAATAGCACTTGCAAAAAAAGAAAATAATACGTTAGAATTGGTAAAAGCTACTGTACAAAAAGGTATTATTTATGAAAATCAGCAAATGTATAATGAAGCTCAAAGTATTTTAGACCAACTTTATGCATTGACGATAGAAAATAAGGATCCGATTGTGAATAGCTATGTCCAATATTTGCAGGCTTATCATTATTTCAACTTGAATGAATATGAAAAAGCATTAAAAACAATTCAGAGTTTTCTACCAGAATTAGAAAAAACACCAGAAGAGTTTACGTTAAAATCTAAAGCAAATTATTTTTTATACGGGATTCATGCGAATTGGAATGATGCAAAAAATTCTATTTTATATGCTCAAAAATCGTTAAAATTCGCCGAAGCTTCTGGTGACAAAAATTTATTGGTTACCGCTTATGCAAATTTGGGTGTTGCAGAATCGTTAAAATATTTAGAAAGTAAAAGCCCGAAAGATTTAGAAATTTTAATTGCAACAAGTAAAAAAGCAGTAGAAATTAGTCAAAAATATCCTAATCAAGTAAGTAAATATAATTACGCGATTGCTTTATTGAATTTGACAGATTATCAAGCAAATTTTTCTGTACAATCTTCTCAAATCAAAGAAGAAATGAAGCAAAATTGTTTCAAAATAATAGAATTATCTAAGAATATTCCGAATGCTCAAAATGTATCTTCAGGCGCTTTAGGGATATTGAGTAAGTTGGCTATTGAAGAAAATAATTTAGATGTTGCAGAAAAATATTTGTTAGATGCTAATGATATTTTATTAACTCAAAATAAAAAAGATTATTACGCTTTGATAAGTATAGCAACGGAATTGGCGAATTTATATGACAGAAAACAAAACTTTCAACAAGCATTTGAATTTCAGAAAAAAGTAACCGAATATTCTAATTTATTATACGACCAAGGACAAGCGGAAACTTCGAAAAAATTGGAAGCGCAATTTCAAGGAAAAGAAAAAGATTTGGAATTAAAATCATTAACAGAAAAAGCAGAAAACATCAAAAAAGAACGAATTTTATACATTTTTTTAGGAATTATTGGTTTTGTTGGTACATTTTTTATGTTTAGATCATATCATTTCAAACTTCGTTATTCAGTTGGCCGAGAAAAACAATTGAATGCCGAGAAAAAAGAAACTGCAATAGAGCTGAAATTTAAAGAAGAAGAACAAGCGCGTTTACAAGCTGAACAAGAATTAATGACTTTACAACAACAAAAATTGCAAGACGAAATGTTGGCAAGTCAATTACATTTAGACCATAAAAATCAAGTTTTACAATCGTTGAAAGAAAAAATATCAACAGATTCTCCTATTAATCTTAAACAAATCTTGAAAGAAGAATCTTTGATGGATAATAATTTTGAGAAAACGCAATTTATTATTCAAGAAACACATCCCAATTTTTTCAAGAATCTTTCTGAACATTCAAAACAAAAATTAACTCCACTCGATCTCAAATATTGTTCGTACATCTATCTTGGCATGGACACAAAGCAGATTGCAACAATACTTAATGTAGAACCAAAAAGTGTGAGAATGACTAAATATCGACTAAAACAAAAATTTGATTTGAAAAAAGAGGATGAATTGTATACTTTTTTCCATCAAATAATTGCTTAAAACAATTATTGTTTTATTACTTTTAGAAATTAAATTCAAAAAATGAAGAACCTTTTTCTATTAATTACCTTATCAACTTTTTGTTTTGCACAAGAATCTATTAAATATCCAGTATTTCCTGGTTGTAATAAATACAAAACGAATGAAGAGTTAAGCAAATGTTTTTCTGAAAAATTATGGTATGAATTAAATGATCAAACAAAAGATTCTGGTGAAGATTTTTATAAAGAAAATAAATTAGCTCATGATTTAACTTTATATTTTACAGTTAAAAAAGATGGAAAAGTAGCAAGTTATAGCTTTTCTAAAGACAGTGATGCTTTAATTTCAACAACTTATCTAAAAAGAATCTCTAAAGTTTTTAAATACTACGAACAAAAAGGCAAGAACATAATTCCAGCTTATCAAAATAATAAATACAAAGACTTTATAGTTACATTCAAAGTTAAATATGAAGGTTAAAAAAGGATTCCTAAACAATTAGATATCTACTCTAAATTTTATAAAACTTTTTTTTATTTCCTTATTTTAACTTCAATTCACGTTAATTTATTAAAATATAATCGATAATATTTTTTAAAATACTTGTAGTCTGCACGGAAAAGATTATTTTTGCCTATTCGACAAATAGAATATGAAAAATATCCGTAATTTCTGTATTATCGCCCATATTGACCATGGTAAAAGTACCTTGGCCGATCGTTTATTGCAAGTAACAAACACTATTTCTGATCGTGAGTTACAAAATCAAACTTTAGACGATATGGATTTGGAGCGCGAACGCGGAATCACAATTAAATCGCACGCCATCCAAATGGAATATGAAAAAGATGGTGAAAAATATATATTAAACTTA
Source organism: Algoriella sp. (assembly GCF_036647415.1). NCBI lineage: Bacteria > Pseudomonadati > Bacteroidota > Flavobacteriia > Flavobacteriales > Weeksellaceae > Algoriella > Algoriella sp. The sequence goes on along the minus strand of NZ_JAVXKG010000021.1, from coordinate 16,146 downwards.
ATTGACACTCCTGGTCACGTAGATTTCTCTTACGAGGTTTCTCGTTCCATTGCCGCTTGCGAAGGAGCTTTGTTAATTGTAGATGCTGCGCAAAGTATACAAGCACAAACCATTTCTAACCTATATTTAGCGTTAGAAAATGATTTGGAAATCATTCCAGTTCTTAATAAAATCGATTTACCTTCTGCAAATCCAGAAGAAGTAACAGATGATATTGTAGATTTGATTGGTTGTAAACCAGAAGACGTTTTGCGTGTAAGTGGAAAAACTGGTGAAGGTGTTTTAGAATTATTACACACAATCATCGAGAAAGTTCCAGCACCAGTTGGTGATCCTGAAGCGCCTCTACAAGCCTTAATTTTTGACTCTGTTTATAATCCTTTCCGTGGAATCGAAGCATTCTACAAAGTAATTAATGGAGAAATAAAGAAAGGAGATCAAGTAAAATTTATGTCAACTGGTAAAAAATATGGTGCCGATGAAATTGGTACTTTAAAGTTGAACCAAGTTGAGAAAAAAGTTATTAAAACCGGAGATGTTGGTTACATTATTTCTGGAATTAAAGAGGCTTCTGAAGTAAAAGTTGGTGATACAATAACGTTAGTTGATAATCCTGCTGCCGAAGCTATTGATGGTTTTGAGGATGTAAAACCAATGGTATTTGCGGGAATTTATCCTGTAGATACGGAAGATTACGAAGATTTACGTACATCTATTGAGAAACTACGTCTTAATGATGCTTCGTTAACTTTTGAAGCTGAGTCTTCTGCCGCTTTAGGTTTTGGTTTCCGATGTGGATTCTTAGGAATGTTGCATTTAGAAATTATTCAAGAACGTTTAGAGCGTGAGTTTAATATGACTGTAATTACAACAGTACCTAACGTATCTTACGAAGCATATTTAGAAAAAGATCCAGAAAAAATGATTCCGGTTCATAACCCTTCTGAGTTACCAGATCCATCAGGATTAAACCGTGTAGAAGAACCATATATTCGTGCTGCAATTATTACAAAATCTGAATTCGTAGGTCCAGTAATGGGATTATGTATTGAGAAACGTGGAGAATTACAATCTCAAAATTATTTAACACAACATCGTGTAGAAATGATTTTTAATATGCCTTTGGCAGAAGTTGTTTTCGATTTTTATGATCGATTAAAATCAATTTCGAAAGGATACGCATCTTTCGATTATGCACCTTCGGGAATGAAAGCTTCGAAATTGGTAAAAGTAGACATTATGATTCACGGTGAAATTGTAGATGCTTTATCTGCATTAATTCACGTTGATAATGCGTATAATATCGGAAAGAAAATGTGTGCGAAATTGCGCGAATTAATTCCTCGTCAACAATTTGATATTCCAATCCAAGCAGCAATTGGTGCAAAAATTATTGCACGTGAAACAATCAAAGCGTTGCGTAAAGACGTTACTGCAAAATGTTACGGTGGAGATATTTCTCGTAAACGTAAATTATTAGAAAAACAGAAAGCTGGTAAAAAGAAAATGCGTCAAATTGGACGTGTAGAAGTTCCACAATCTGCCTTTTTAGCGGTATTGAAATTAAACGATTAGAACTTATTTTATATAAACATGAAAACCACTCAATTGAGTGGTTTTTTTTGTAACAATTATTTTTTATTCCCTACTTATTTGTATAAAAAACAATATGAAAAATTTACTAAAATTAGAACAACTTGGAATTTTAATTTCAATAGTCTTTATCTATTACAAACTAGATTATTCATGGTTTTGGTTTGCAATCTTATTCTTCGCACCAGATATTTTAATGATTGGTTATCTTTTCGGAAATAAAATTGGAGCAATTAGTTACAATCTTGTTCATAACTACATTCTTACATTTAGCTTAATTATAATCGGATATTTAATAAATAATCAAACACTTATAATGATTGGACTAATATTTACAGCTCATACTTCATTCGATCGATTTTTAGGATTTGGATTAAAAACTTTCGAAGGTTTCAAGTTTACTCACCTCAATTAATGATAAAATTAGATTAAACTTTTCTACCTTAGCTATTCTATAAATAGCACATGAAAAATTTACTTTATACAACACTTACATTAGTATCAATAACTGCTTTTGGACAAAATATTCCGAATCAAACTATTGATGAAGTTACAGAAAATGCAATCAAAACATTTGATGTTCCAGGAATTTCGGTAGCCGTTATCAAAGACGGAACAATTATTCATAGCAAAGGTTATGGTCTAAAATCTATCAATAGTAAAGAAAAAGTACAATCTTCTACAAATTTCGGAATTGCATCTAATTCAAAAGCTTTTACAGCAGCGGCTTTAGCTATTTTGGTTGATGAAAATAAAATTAAATGGGACGATAAAGTCATCACGTATATTCCAGAATTTAAAATGTATAATGATTATGTAACCAATGAATTTACAATTCGCGATTTGTTAACTCATCGTAGCGGACTTGGCTTGGGTGCAGGAGATTTGATGGTTTGGCCAGATGGAAATAATTTTACACCAACAGATATTATTAACAATATACATTATCTGAAACCTGTTTCGGGATTTAGAGCAAAATATGACTATGATAATTTATTGTATATTATTGCGGGAGTTGTTGTAGAAAGAGTTTCAGGACAATCTTGGATAGATTTTGTTACAAAACGATTAATAGAACCAATAGGTATGACACACACTGCTGCAAGCTGGAATGTCTTGAAAGATCGCAAAGATGTCATCGACCCACATGTGTCTATTGATGGTAAATTACAAGTAATTGAGCGTTATAAAAACCCAATTTTTGATGCTGCGGCAGGACTTTATTCTAATGTTGATGATTTAGCAAAATGGTTACAATTTAATCTAAACAAAGGAAAAATAAATGGAAAACAAATCATTTCTGAGAAGCAAATGCAAGAAATGATTACACCTCAAACTTTGCAAGCAAATCGTACAACTTCGCCTTACAATTCATTGTTCAAAGCGTATGGTTTAGGTTGGCAATTGCAGGATATGAACGGAAAATTAGAAGTTTCGCACACTGGTGGATTAGAAGGTATTGTAACACAAACGATGTTTTATCCTCAATTAAATTTAGGAATTGTTATTTTAACTAATCAACAGCAAGGCTTGGCTTTCAGAGCGATTTCTAATACGATTAAAGATTTTTATTTAGGTAATAAATCGACAAATTGGGTTGAAAATTATGATAAAATATTAAAACAAAATGTTGCTGAAGCTGATGTTATAACAGAAGAAGTTTGGAAAACTGTAGACGCAAACAAAAAAAATAAAGCAATAAAATTTGATGCAAAAGCTTTAATCGGAACTTACAAAGACAATTGGTTTGGTGATGTGGAGATTTATGAAAAGAAAGGAAAATTAATTTTCGAATCGAAACGCTCGCCACAATTAACAGGAGAATTATTTTTCTACAAAGACAATACATTTGCTGTAAAATGGTACAACCGATATTTCCACGCTGATGCATTTGTTTATGCAGAAATGAAAGATGGAAAAATGACAGGTTTCAAAATGAAAGCCATTTCTCCGTTAACAGATTTCAGTTACGACTTCCACGATTTAGACTTTACAAGAAAATAAATTTTAAATTTTGTCAAGCTGAATTAAATTCAGCTTCTCATCAATTCAAATCAATATGTGATCCTGAAACAAGTTCAGGATGACTTAAAAAAACTCAGGGTCACATCATTTTAATTATATGAAATTCAAAGGTTACGCGTATGGATTAATTTCGTCCATATCTTATGGATTAATTCCATTATTTATCTTACCTATAAAACAAGCAAATTTTTCGATGGATACAACATTATTCTATCGATTCTTTTTCTCTGCATTGATTGTTGGAGCGTATTTATTCATCACAAAACAATCATTTAAAATAGATGTAAAACAACTTCCAGTTTTAGTTGTTTTAGGATTATTGTACGGAATATCTGCTGATGCATTATTTCTCGGTTACGATTATTTATCCGCCGGAATCGCCTCCACTCTATTATTTGTTTATCCGTTAATTGTCGCCATTATAATGGCTGTTTTTTTCAAAGAAAGAATCACAATTTCGACCATTGCAGCTATTATTTTTGTGTTAGCTGGCGTTATTTTGTTAAGTTTTAAAGATGGAAAATTCGAGTTAAATCCACTCGGATTAGGAATTGTATTCGTCAGCGCTTTAGGTTACGGATTATATATTGTGACAGTCAACAAATCGAAAGCACGAGATATAAAAGGTTTTACATTAAGCTTTTATTCATTTTTATTTACAACGATTTATTACGCAATAAAAATGATTATTCACAAAGAATCCTTCATTTTACCATCATTAGAATTAACCATCAATTTTTTTACATTCGCATTCGTTACAACAGTAATTTCGAGTATTGCATTAATATTTGCCATCAAAAATATTGGTTCTACAGCCACTTCTATTCTTGGCGCATCAGAACCTGTGGTTGCAGTCGCGGTAAGCGTATTGATTTTTGGAGAAGATTTTTCGATGAGTTTAGCTTTAGGAATTTTTATGATTATTCTGGGCGTAATGCTAAATGTGATTGGTGACGCATATCAACAAAAAAGATTGAAGAAATTGTAAATCCTATTTTTAACTTTGCAGTAATGAAACAGAAATTTAATCCCGAAGGTTGGAACCGACAAGAGCATTACAATATGTTCGCAAATATGGACAATCCGTATGTCGGAATTGTAGCAGAAGTAGACTGTACAAAGGCTTACGCATTTGCAAAAGCGAATAAAATTTCTTTTTTTGCGATTTATTTACATTGTTCTATGATTGCAGAAAATCGTATAAAAGAGTTTAAATATCGTATTGAAGATGATGAAATTTTTGTGTACGAACATTTAGATTGCGGTACAACAATTGGTCGAAAAGATGGAACTTTTGGTTTTGCTTTGATGAATTTTACAGAAGATTTTGAAACTTTCAATCTTCAATTGCAAGAACAAATTGCAAGCGTAGAAAATTCGGTTGGTTTGCACATCAAAAATGAAGAAATTACCATTGGTTTGGTGCGTCATTCTACCTTTCCTTGGTCGAGATTTACAGGATTAACACAGCCTTCTAACTTTGGAACGAAAGAGTCTATTCCTCGTATTATTTTCGGAAAAGCATATAAAGAAAATGATAAAATGTATATGCCTGTTTCAGTAGAAGCTAATCATGGTTTTGTCGACGGTTTGCATCTTGCCAACTATTTACAAGAATTTGAAAAAGAATTAGGGAAGTTTTAAAATAGTAAAACGAATTTCGAGTTTCGAAATTCGTTTTTTTTATTTTGAATTAGACTCAACTGGAGGTTCTGGTTCTACAACTTCCCAAAAAGGAAAATATTTACTATCCTCTTCAGGAATTATATCATCGTATTTGGAAACAGCAAATAATTGATATTTAGAATATTCTTCATTCCAATCAAACCGAAATGTATAATTTATATAATCACAAATTGTATATTGAGGACCTAATTTATAATATTTCATATCCTTTAATTCTACAAACTCTTTAAATAATTCTTTATCTTGAATAAAAGCTAAGTAATAATCTCGATTATTATATTTAAAAATAGCTTCAAACCTTGGATTTAGTAGACAATCTTCTATTGCAAGAGTTGGAGAAACATACAATCTATTTCCTGTAAAAACAACAATAATAGTAGCAATTCCAATCTCATTTTTTTCTGCAATATCTATTACTTGTCTTATAACATTAGCTGTAACTTTATCCTTAAAAACAAAATTTAATTTTATTTCATCTGTCTTTTCCCAACCTTTAGAAGATTTATTAATTGGCTTTTCACATTGTATAAATAAACTTAAGAATAAAAAAAACATATAAATATTTCATAAATTGTGTTTAGATTAAAGATAATCAATTCACAACTACTTTTTTATTTAATTTTTTTAACCAATAAACGATGTAAAAAGTTCCGATAATTGTAGGGAGAATCCAAACATACAAATTACCTCCAAAACCAGCTCCTGCAACCAGAAAAGCTGTAACCGAAGCAATGTAAGCGCCAACCATTTTGCCGACATGTACATTTGTCCATTTCTTGAAACGTTCAGTATTTTTGTAGAATATAAAATCTCTGTACGCCATAAACGCACCTAAAACTCCGAAAATAAGAAATAAAACTCCGATACCATTTTGTTCAAAAAGAGGAATAATTCCGAAAATAATCATCACGATAGAAGCTAAAAACATAACACCTGAAATGACTTTATCAAGCTTGTTTTCGTAGTTTTTACGTTTATAATTTAGCACACGATTTCCCATCAAAATCATATAAATTGTAAAAATACCAATCATCAATAAAAACGAATTGTGGTGATTTGGCATGCTACAAATAATAAGTGAAAGTAGAGAGCTGATTAACATTCCCAAAGAGAATATTTTCCCAAATTTGGCATGAAGTTGATTTCCTTTTTTGGCAAACATAACTGCAGTTCCGGCTAATAAACCGATTCCTCCAAAAAAAGCGTGAATATAAATAATGATTTTGACTAAATTTTCCATTGTGTGTTAATTAATTATAGAATAAAATTAACCGAAAGAAAATCAAGTTTTAAATCTTTTTTACCGAATTGTCGAATTTTGAGGATGAGTTGTAATCATTCTTCAGATTTTACCATTTCGATGGCATCGTTCATCAAATCAAATTCATAACCTTTGTAAGCTAAATAGGCTTTTACTTTGTTTATTTTCTTGAATGATTCGCGTTCTGAGGCTAATAATCTGAACTTTTTTCGTGTAAGATGCAACAAATTATTCCAATATTTATCTGCATCAATTTCTTCTTTAAAGGCTTTTTCTATTAATTTCTGATCAATTTGACGAAGTTTCAATTCTTGGCGAAGTCTATTTTTTCCCCACATTTTCTGATTCACTTTTCCACGAACAAAATTATGTGCAAAACGTTCTTCATTCAGAAAACCGTAATCTATTAATTTGAAAATAATTTCGTCTTTTGCTTCTGGAATCAGATCAAAATCGCGTAGTTTTTTCTCAACTTCCCAATGACAACGATCTTGATAAAGACAATATTTTGCCATTTTATCTTTTATTTCGTTAATCGTATAGATTTTTTTTGAGTTGTCTTTGGAGAAATTCATAGTGCAAAGATATTTTTAAAAATTCATTCTTTACTCTCATTCCCATGGATTATTCAATATATTTGTTTCGACTTAAATAAACTATAATATTACTTTTTGATGAATAGAATTTCTATCCTCGACGGATTGCGCGTTTTTGCAATTCTTATTGTTATGATTGGGCATTACTTGCATAACTATGATTTACATGGAAATCAGTTTTTAGAATTTGTAAGAAATTATGGTTATTTTGGTGTTCCTTTTTTCTTTATAATTTCTGGTTTTGTAATTCTATATTCCTTAGGCGCAACAAAAAGTTATTCAGATTTCTTGAAAAAAAGATACATCAGATTAGCGCCTGCAATGTTGATTTGTTCAATAATTACATTCAGTTTTTTTAAATTTATTTATACAGGAGAAGGATTTACAAATTCAAAATCATTTGCTAATTTACTTATCGCTAATACATTTATAGATCCACATGTTTTTAATTTACCTTCTGGATATATCAAGTATTATTATTTAGATGGTTCTTACTGGAGTCTCTGGGCAGAAGTTTGTTTTTATCTTCTCATAGGGTTTTTATATTTCAAGAATAAACAAACCTATATTAGAAATTTCATACTCATTTGTGCTATTGGATTTCCTGTATATACACTGTTAAGCAGTGGTATTTCTCATAAATTTTTACAACCATATATTGGTGAGTCAACTTTAGATTATTTGAAATTAATAGGAAGATGTTTAGTGCTTTTCCGAGAATGTTTTTGGTTTATTATCGGAATGTTTTTATACAAATTATACAATAACAAAGCGGATAAAAAATACATTGTTTACATCATAATTTGTGCTATTTTATTGATTATACAAGATAAACTTGATATTGGCTTTACGTGTTTAACTGTATTTACTTTATTAGTATATTTTACTTTTATTTATAAACCACATCTTTTACATTTTCTTACAAATCCTATTCTTACAAAAATAGGTGTCAGTTCATATTCTATTTATCTTATTCACAGCTATTTAGGATTGGGTATTATAGAAATGTATACTCAATATGTTGGAAAACAATCTTATGTCATTTATTTTATAATGATTATTGCAGTACTTCTATTCGGATTGTTTAGTTATAAATATTTAGAAAGACCAATTTCTAATTTCATCAAAAAAATATTATTTTCTCAAAAATAAAAAAACGACTGAATCCTAAGATTCAGTCGTTTTTGTTTTATTATAATTTTTCTTCTAAGCCTTCTTTAATTCTGCGATATAAGCTGTAGGATTTTCTGCATTAAAAACTGCCGAACCTGCAACAATAGCATCTGCACCAGCTTCTACTAATTTCGAAGCGTTTTGTACACCAACTCCTCCATCAATTTCGATGATAACATTTGCGCCAGCTTCCGTTATCATTTTCTTTAATTTTGATACTTTATTGTATGTATTTTCGATAAATTTTTGACCTCCAAAACCTGGATTTACACTCATGATTAAAACTAAATCTAAATCATTTATTACATCTTCTAAAACCGAAACAGGTGTATGTGGATTTAACGCTACACCAGCTTTCATACCTTCTGCTTTTATTGCTTGTATTGTACGATGAAGATGTGTACACGCCTCATAATGAACTGTCAAAATATCTGCACCAACTTCTTTGAAAGCCGTGATATAACGATCTGGATCAACAATCATCAGGTGTACGTCAAGAACTTTGTCTGTTAACAAATTTATTTTCTCGATAATTGGCATTCCGTAAGAGATATTCGGAACAAAAACGCCGTCCATAACGTCTAAATGAAACCATTCTGCTTGCGAATTATTGACCATTTCGATGTCTTTTGCTAAATTACCGAAATCTGCGGCTAAAATTGAAGGTGCTACTATTGGCATAATTAAATTGTTTGTTTGTATTTGTTTTGTCGTGCAAAGGTAAGGAATAAAAAAATCGCTGAAAAGTCAGCGATTGAAAATATTTTTAGTTAGAAATTATAACCAACTCGAAAGCCTAAATCTATTGTAGTTCCGATCTCGGTTTTTTTAGAGGAATTATAATTTTGAAGTTCATTATCCCAATTTAATTTATCTTCTTGATAAAAAGCTAAACCTAATCCTGTATAAAACTCGTAAAAGAAATTTTGAGCAAAAGAACGCTTCAATCCATAATTTACAGTTAAAGAACCTTGTGGATTTACATTTAAACGATCTCCATTAGATGCTGTAAGCCAATCTGGAATAAAATTTCCTTTTAGTGCGATATAATTTCCTGAATTGTTTTTCGTATTTCTTCCTTTACCAATTCTTCGGTCAAAATTGTAATAATAACGTCCTTCTAAGGATAAACTTGTTGTTAGAATATAATCAAAATCACTTCCACTAAAATCATTATTACTATAAGAAAAACCTCCAGCGTAGTCTAAAGAACCAACTGCCGTAAAATTATCCGAAAGTGCTTTTTCATACTGGATTCCTATACCAATAACACTGATATTTGCATTAAATAAATCTGTTGCTTTTTCTTGTGCGAACAAAGAAGAGGACAATAGAAAAGTAAAAAGTAGTTTTTTCATATTTTTGTATTAATCGACACGAATATAATATTTTCTGAATATTCAACAAAAAAAATATTAATCCAAAAATACCTTATTATCAATAAAATTATAAGGTTCTTCGTCTGTTTTATCTTCATTGATAATAAAATGAATAGAATCCTTCGACATAAACAAAAACGTATAATGATCTGCTTTTTCATCAGATTCTCTATACTCAAAATAATCCTCACCTTTTACACACCAAAACCCTTTGTCCTCAGCATATGTTATTCGATCATCGGTATATATTGTTTTAAAATTAACCGTTAACGTTCCATCTATTTTTCTCGTTACAATCCAACTATTTGTTTCGCCTTTAAAAAATTTCCCGTGATCTGTCCCAGACCAAACACCAACAAATCGTACATCAACTTCTGTTGATTTTATAAATTCTATAATTCCTATATCTTCGCCTTCATTCATACATTAAAACTAAATTAAAGTTTCTTTAAAATCTTTAAATTATTTAATTCTTCATCCGAAAAGAGTTTACTTTGCTTATGGGATAAAACTACAAAATTATGGAAAATAATATGCTTAATCAACATCCTGCTGATGTCGCAGAACAATTAGCTGGATTAGACATAAAAAGTAGAAATATTGCATTTTATATGCTTTCTAATGATGAAAAAGTAGATGTTTTCTCTTATTTTGATTCTGATATACAACAAGAAATCGTTAAAAGTTTAACCGACAAAGATTTGGCTGATGTCTTAAATAATCTTGATCCTGATGATAGAACAGAACTTTTTGAGAATTTTCCTGACGAATTAATTAAGCATTCTATTAATCTTCTTAATCCCGAAGAACGCCTAATTGCACTGAATTTGATTGGATACAAAGAAGATTCTATTGCTCGTCTGATGACGCCAAATTATATACAAGTCAAAGAATATTATACCGTAAAACAAGTTTTGGCGCACATCAAAAAATATGGTAAAAAGGCTGAAACCCTAAATTATATTTTTATTGTTGATGATCAAAATAGATTGATAGATGATCTTAAAATCGGGGAAATATTATTGGCTGATGACGAAACAAAAGTATCAGAATTAATGGATAATAATTTTGTTTCTCTAACAACAACAACCCAAATAGAAAATGCTTTTGAAGTTTTTGAAAAATATGATCGTTTTACTATTCCTATTGTAACCGTAAATGGAATTTTGGTTGGTATTGTAACCTTTGATGATATTCTTGACCGAATGAAAATGCGTGATACAGAAGATATTCAGAAATTTGGAGGTATGGAAGAATTAGATGTTTCGTATACCAAAACGCCTATTGCCGAATTAATAAAAAAACGTGCAGGTTGGTTGGTTATTCTTTTTGTTGGCGAAATGTTTACTGCTTCCGCAATGAGTTATTATGACGAAGAAATTGCAAAAGCTGTTGTCTTAGCATTATTTGTTCCGCTGATTATTTCGAGTGGAGGAAATTCTGGTTCACAAGCCGCATCGTTAATTATTCGTGCAATGGCTTTGGGAGAATTAAAGCTAAAAGATTGGTGGTATGTAATGAAAAAAGAATTTACTTCGGGCTTGATTCTTGGAGGAATTTTAGGTTTTGTAGGATTTATTCGAATTGCAATTTGGCAAAAATCTGGTATTTATGATTATGGTGAATATTGGATTTACATTGCTTTTACAGTTGCATTATCCTTAATAGCAATTGTTTTGTGGGGAACACTTTCTGGCTCATTAGTTCCATTTATTCTTCGAAAAATAGGATTTGATCCTGCCACAGCTTCATCTCCATTTGTCGCAACTTTGGTAGATGTTTCTGGATTAATCATTTATTTTTCTATCGCCGCAACTTTACTTAGTGGAAAATTATTATAACAAAAAAATCCAGTTTCTTAGAAACTGGATTTTTTTATTTTTTTCGATTATCTATAAACTCATATTCATTATTATTTTGATCAAATGACATTTCGAAAACTTTAAATTTTATTTGATTAATATTCAATACTTCAAAAGTATAAACATCTGTCATATCAGACTCTTCATGATATTCGTAAAACTTATTATCTTTTACCCACCATTTTCCTTTTTCTGTAAAACGATTTGTTTTTCCTCCTTTCATTTTAGTTTTAAAATCTAAAAGAAATGTTCCATCAGCATTTCTTGTCATTGTCCATTCTTTAGACAATCCTTCTTCTTGATTATCCTTTTCCGAACCAACCCAAACACCTACTAATCTACTGTCTTGAATACCATCAGAGGGATCGTATGAAAAGCCATTCATTTTATCATTCATATCCAACATTTTTTGTAATGTTTTTACTTTAAAAATTGAATAACGATCTTCATAATAATTTGATTGATCTGTTGTTTTTTCTTCTAAGAATTTTTCTGACCTAAAACCTAATGGAAGTTTGTTTTTTCTTACTTTAAAATCGATTTGATTTTGAATAATCTTGTAAGTATATTCATCATTATATTCTTCTCCTATTTCTGTGTATATGCCGTTATCAGTACTCCAGTGTCCGGTTTCCTTTGTATAGATAGAATCATTCTTATAAATTAATTCTAAATACAATGTAAAAGTACCATCCGCTTTCCTATCAACAAAAGAATTTCCTTTTACAGGATCATTCTTAGTTGGATATATAGTAGATTTCCAGAATCCAACTAAATTTTGATCAACTTTATTTTGACCAAATGAAAAAAATGAAAAAATGAATGTGAATAATGTAGCGTAAATAATTTTATTCATAGTAATCTGATAATTTAAATTTTATAAAAAAAATCCAGCCAATTGGCTGGATTTATATTTTTTATCGTCCGATATATGTTTTCAAGATTTTTGATCTCGATGTATGTTTTAAACGGCGAATTGCTTTTTCTTTAATTTGACGAACACGTTCTCTTGTTAAGTCAAACGTTTCTCCAATTTCTTCTAACGTCATTGGGTGTTCACCATTCAATCCAAAATATAAACGAATTAAATCTGCTTCACGAGGCGTTAATGTTTGCAATGCACGCTCAATCTCTACACGTAAAGATTCTATCATCAATTGCATATCTGGTGATGGAGATTCTCCGATGTTTAATACATCATATAAGTTAGAATCTTCTCCTTCTACCAACGGCGCGTCCATAGATACGTGACGACCAGAGTTTTTCATCGACTCTTTTACATCACCTTCAGACATATCCAATACTTCAGAAATTTCTTCTGCAGATGGAGCACGTTCGTGTTCTTGCTCTAATAAAGCGTATGCTTTATTAATTTTATTGATAGATCCAATTTTGTTTAATGGTAAACGTACAATACGAGATTGTTCTGCTAATGCTTGTAAAATAGATTGACGAATCCACCAAACAGCATACGAAATGAATTTGAAACCACGTGTTTCATCAAAACGTTGTGCAGCTTTTATCAAACCTAAATTTCCTTCATTAATTAAATCTGGTAAACTTAATCCTTGATTTTGATATTGTTTCGCAACAGAAACTACGAAACGTAAGTTTGCTTTTGTTAATTTCTCTAAGGCAACACGATCTCCTGCTTTTATGCGTTGAGCTAACTCAACTTCTTCCTCTGCAGTAATTAAATCTACTTTACCAATTTCTTGTAAATATTTATCTAATGACGCAGTTTCACGATTTGTTACCTGCTTTGTAATTTTAAGCTGTCTCATTTAACTAAAACCCTCTTATTTAATATGATTAATATCGATTTCTTTTGGTGAATTATTAACACCTCTATATATGTATACGCAGATAACTAGAAAAGGTTACAAAATATTGTAAAATATTTCAGAATTAACGTCTTAAAATTTCGTAAATCATTTGAGCAGCCAATTTTGAGGTCGAGTTATCAACATCAAACTGGGGATTATACTCCACTAAATCAAAAAGTTTTACTTTATTTGAGTTCATCAAAACCTTCAAAATATATTTAACTTGAAAAGGCGATAATCCATTAATTGTTGTCGCACTTACACCTGGCGCATATGCTGCATCAAAAACATCCATATCCAAGGAAACATAAATTGCATCAAATTGTGCGATATATTCTCTAATTTTATCTAAAGTTAGATTTAGATTGAAATGAATTTCATCTGCCAGAATAAAATTTACGTTCAACTTTTCTGCACGAGCAAATAAAGCTGTCGTATTTCCTAATTCTTGAATACCAATTGGCATATAATTAAACGTCAACTTATTTTCTTCACAATACTTTGCCATTTCGTAAAAAGGTGTTCCAGATGTAGAAATAGGTGTTGGTTGACGCAAATCAAAATGTGCATCAAGATTAATGATTGCTATTTTTTTGTAATTTTTTGCAAAAGCCAAAAAATTACCCAAAGCAGTTTCGTGTCCACCTCCAATTACAATTGGAAAATGATTTTGCCTTAAAACAGAATCTACTTGATGTATTTGTTCTTCTCTTGCTTCTTCTAAATTATGATTGTCACAATATATATTACCGGCATCAAAAATAGAATTATTTGATTCGAAATGAACAGGTAAATTTGCTAAACTTTTACGAATAATATCTGGTGCATCTTTTGCTCCAATTCTTCCTTTATTGCGTTCTACACCTTCTTCAGAACAAAATCCTAAAAATACTTTTGGTTCTATTGATGAAGTTTCAAATGTTGAATAATCGTTGATTACTTGATGAATTCTTAATCCTAAATCTCCATCTTCAGAATCAATTCTTCCCGTCCAAAGATCTTTATTAAAAGGTGTTTTTTTCATTATTTATAAAATTTTGGCAATGATAAATTAAATTTAACCGTAATAATTCGAATGATTGCTATCATCGCACCTGAAACAATAAAATTTATATTTCTATCGACACCAAAACTATCCAAAACCAAATAAACAATTCCACCTGCAATACATGCTGTAGCATAAATTTCTTCAACAAAAATAGTTGGTGTTTTATTAATTAAAATATCTCGTAATACGCCTCCCATTACTGCAGTAAACATTCCCATCATTACCGAAATAAAATCGTTTGCACCCAAAGAATGTGCCTTTTCTAAACCTACTATTGTAAATAATGCAATTCCAAGCGTATCAAATAACATGAGCGTTGTGCGCAATTTAGAAAAATATTTATAAAATAATCCAGCCAAAAGAATTCCTACAAAAACGGCGTAAATAACATTCATATCTGCAATCCAAACCAATGGATAACTGTTCAGAAATAAATCGCGCAAAGTACCACCACCAATCGCCGTGATAAAAGCAAAACATGTAATTCCAAACCAATCATGTTTTTGTCGTTCATCTGCCGCCAAAGCACCAGAAATAGCAAAAACTACTGTACCAATTAACTCGAAAATATATTGAATATCCATCTTGAAGAAGAAATTATAAATAAGTCGGCAAAGATACTAAAAGCTTTTTTAATGGCTTTTAAACTTTGGTAACGATAAGTTATACTTCACCGCACACAAACGTATTATAACTATAGCACCTCCAGAAACAAAGAAATTAATATTTCGACTAACATCTAAATTCCACAAAATCATATAAATTATTGCACCACAAAGACAAGCAAATGCATAAATCTCTTTTTTGAAAATAATTGGAACTTCATTTAACATCATATCACGAATTACAGATCCAAAAACGGCTGTAAACATTCCCATAATAGGAGCTATAACAGGATCAATTCCCAATCTTAGTGCTTTTTCTAATCCAACAATCGTAAATAAAGCAATCCCTAAAGTATCAAAAAGCATAAATGTTTTGCGTAATCTAAGTAAAGGTGTGTAGAAAATTGCAGCTAAAATAACACCAATTGTTACCGCATAAATTAAATTAACATCTTTTATCCACATAATATCTGCTGATAATAGAATATCACGAATTGTACCACCTCCTATCGAAGTAAGAAAAGCAATAAAAGTTACACCAAACCAATCATTTCCAGATTTTTCATCTGCAGCTAAAGCACCAGAAATACCAAAAAATAGAGTACCGAACAATTCGAAGAAATACTGAATCTCCATCAAAAATAATTTATTATGAATAATTATAAAATCACTACAAAATAAACAATTAAAAATGAATAAACAATTTAAATATTTCATTTTGGGCGTTCCCTTCGGTCGGGCTATTCACTCCAATCTTTTGTGGAAGAAGATTTGGGTACAATAATAACATTCAGATATCCACAAAAGGATTTCCGCTGCTATCCCTAACGCAAACTCAGTTCTAAGCTCTAAGCCGTAAGTTATAAGTTTTATATTATTATTTTAAGTTCTAAGTATAAACCCAATTTGTCCTGCTGAACTCGTTTTAGCATCGCATCTTATATTCAAGGTATAAGTATTCAGTTCTATCTTTTAAGTGTTCCTTTCTAACTTCTAGTTACTAATTCCTAACCTCTATTTTCGAACTTTCTTAAACACAAAAAAGTCTCAAGAACTAAATCTTGAGACTTTTTATAAAAACTGGCGACGACC
>NZ_JAVXKG010000020.1:0-59862 GCF_036647415.1 Algoriella sp. | reverse complement strand
TACATTTATTTTACAATTAATACTTAACTGTCTGGTATAACGGTAAATATTTTTTAAAACTTTTTAGTGTACGTCGTGTTTTGAAGTGAAAAAGTAGGAAAGTCGGGAGATTTTAAAGGAAATAGGGTGTTCTATTTGGAGCGTTTTAAAGAATATAAATAGAAAAGTAATTTAATGACGATATATTTTTAAAGAGAAAACGTCTATATAATGTTTTCGAAAGAGAGATGAATAAGATTCTTCGACGGGCTCAGAATGACAGAAAGGATATTGTTTTTACTACAAGAAATGTTTAGGCAGGGATGATTTGCAGTTTTAAGCAAATTCAGAGCTGGATACTTTGGCGTAAGGACTCGGGAAAAGTTGCAGCGTAAGCTAGAAATGTATTCAAAAAGAGTTTAAAAAAAAGTGGATTCTTTGTGATGTAATGCTGAAACGAGTTCAACAGGACAATATTTGTATTAATATATAGATATAGAAATTCTTCGACGGGCTCAGAATGACAAAAAGATGTCTTTTTCACTACAAGCAATGTTTAGACAGGGATGATTTGCTGGTTTTAAGCAAATTCAGAGCAGGGTACTTTGGCACAAGGAATCGGGAAAAGTTGCAGTGTGAGCTGGAAATGTATTTAAAAAGAGTTCTTGATGTGATGCTGAAACGAGTTCAGCAGGACGTATTTTATATATTTTAATAGATAATGGAGATTCTTCGACAGGCTCAAAAGGACAAAGACAAGTTCTATATATAGAATTAAAAAAGCTCGAAATAATTTCGAGCTTGGAGTATTTATTTATCAGTTTGTTTGTTTTGATTGAATAATCTGCATCACTTTATCAACGGTTTGTTGAAGGTTCATCTCAGAATTATCGACCTCGATAGCGTCATCTGCTTTGCGAAGTGGTGAATAGGCACGATGAGAATCTATGTAATCGCGTTCGTTAACATTTTTTAGAACCTCATCTATTGTAATATCTTTACCTTGTTGTTGGTATTCTAAAAAACGTCGTTTTGCTCTAATTTCTGGTGAAGCAGTTACAAAAATTTTGATATCAGCATCTGGGAAAACAGTTGTTCCGATATCACGACCATCCATAACTATTCTACCATTTTCGCCCATTTTTTGTTGTAAAGCCACACAATAGTCGCGTACAGCTGGAATTTCGGATATAGGACTTACCATTTTAGAGATTTTCATAGTGCGTATTTCTTGCTCTACATTTTCTCCATTTAGATAGGTTATATTTTTTTGAGTAATTGGATCTTGTACAAATTCTATTTTAATATCATTTATATGTTTAACCAATTCATTTATATCGACATTTTCATCTACAATGTAATGATGCTGAAAGGCATATAAAGTTACGGCGCGATACATTGCACCACTATCAATATGTGTGTAATTAAGGTTTTTTGCAATAATTTTTGACATCGAACTTTTGCCTGTAGACGAAAATCCGTCAATTGCAATGATTAAATCTTCTTTCATTAAAATTAGAAATAGATGACAAAGATAATATTTTAAGTTTTGTTTAGAAATATTTTATAACCAAGGATTGCTTCGCCAATAATCTCGTCCATTAATTATACGATCTAAATTGATAAGAACTCCGAAATGATTAGAACCTCCGGACTTGTGGTAATTGGCATGACCAAACTCAAAACGAAATGCATTAATACGTATTCCGAAACCATAAGTTAAACCTGATAATGATCTAATTCCCTCTGCAGATAATTCGTTTCCACGCTTGAAATTATAACCTAAACGCATATTAAAATCTGATTCGGGAAATAATTCGGCTCCAACAGAAAGATGATCTATAAATTTTCGTCCACCCGAAACTTCTTGTCCATTTTTACCATAAGGTTGAGAAATATCAAACTTTTGTAAATCGTGTAACGAGAAAGTGAACTCTAACGGAACATGCTCTAGTCTGTGCGTAATTCCCAAATTAACCTGCGTTGGCATATCTTCTTCCTTCCCACTATAAGTTTTTACTTGCTTCCCGATATTACGAACAACCAAGGAAACATTGATATTTTTATCAAAATCGTGGTAAGACAATCCTACATCTCCTGCAATTGCAGATGATTTGTATGACTCTATTGTAGAATTAATATATTTTAAATTTGCACCAATCGTCCAATAATCTCCCAAAACACGTGCATAACCAACTGTAATTGCAGCATCATTTGCTTTAAAATTTCCTGTTACATTCCCGTTTTGGTCTGTCCCAATTAACTTTCCGTAATCAACATATTGACCATGAACAGATAAAAAGTTATTTTGATCTATTTCATAAACCGTAGAAAATGTTCCGAAATTGACATCTGCAATATAATTGACATAATTGACACCAAATTGACCATGCATTTCGCTATTCATCAAAGCAGGATTCCACAATGATGAATTTGGATCAGCATCCCAAGAAGTTGCTGCATTTCCACCCAAAGCTGCTTGACGAGCCGAAGTCGTAATGTTCAAAAATTCATACACTCGTGTACCGTCTTGCGCAAAAATTGCAGACGAACAGACCAAAAGACATAATGTATAGAGTTTTTTAAACATTCAGCAAAAGTAAATATTTTGTAGGATAACGAAAATAGATTCATTTTGGTATATGTTGATTTAAATATTAAAACGTTTTAAAATAATTGCTTAACTTCAACCTACCTTATATTAATGCTATGGAATTTATTATCGCCACAATTATATTTGTTTTGATTATCATTTTGTTCAATAAAGTTTCCCAACTTAAAAAAATGATTGATTATCAAGAGTTGAAAATTAAATTTTTGCAAGAAGAATTAGATAAGCAACCAAAAACTCCTGCAAAACAACCTGAAACAATTCGTCCTGAAATTAATCAACCAAAGATTGAAGAACCAATTCAGGAAAAAATTGTTGCACAAGCTAAACCTCAACCCGTTTTATTCGAAGAAAATAAACCAATATTTGACCAACTTCCTCCGCAAGAAAAAACAGAAAACACGTTTGACCAGTTTATTAATAATACGATTTCTTTTGTAAAAGATAATTTTTTAACCATTTTCGGAATTGTAACTCTGGTTCTCGGAATTGCTTATTTCGTAAAATATGCGATAGACCAAGATTGGATAAATGAAACTTTTCGTGTAATAATAGGACTTGTTGTTGGATTAACAATTATCGGACTAGCTCATAAAATCAGGAAGAATTTCGAAATATTTTCATCTATCTTAATTGGCGGCGGATTAACTGTTCTCTATTTTACTTTAACCATTGCATTTCGCGAATATCATATTCTCAGTCAAAACACCACATTTACGCTACTTACCGTTGTTACAATTTTTTCTATCATTTTGGCATTTTTGTATAATCGTCAAGTTTTAGCTATTTTTTCTATAATTGGTGGTTTTTCTGCTCCGCTAATGATTAGCACTGGCGAAAGTAATTTTGTCTTTCTGTTTTCTTACATTCTACTTCTCAATCTAAGTATGCTACTTATGTCGTGGCGAAAAAATTGGCAAATTATTACACATATTGCCTTTTTGTTTACTGCGATTTATAGTTTTGTTTGGATTGATGTAGAACATACGCAAACGCAATATATTTTCTTTGTCCTTATATATATCATTTTTGCGACGACAACTTTGTTTAATTATTTCCGAAAAGAAGAATTCTCAGTCTGGAATTGCATTTTATTTATTACAAATACACTTGTTTCGGTTATTTTACTCTCTTTAGTAAATGCAGAAATTGATTATTCGGCAACTATTACGGCAATTTTCGGAGTTATAAATGCTTTGTTTGCGTTTTATATTTACAAAACAACGCAACACAAATTATTGCAAAATACATTAATTGCACTTAGTATTTCTCTGATTACGCTTGTAATTGCGTTAAGATTTGAAGCAAATGTTGTTTCTATTTGTTTTGCAATAGAATCTAGTCTGTTGTTATTTTTATGGAAAAAAAGTGGCGAAAACATTTTCAAAATATTATTTATTGTGATGTTTCCATTCTTATTCATTTTTCTTTGTATCAATTGGATTGATTATATCGACGCAGAAAATCATTTACCTGTTATCTTCAATCACATATTTATAACAAGTTTCATCGTTTCTATTTGTACAATTATCAATATTTATTTGATGAAAGATTTCGAAACCGAAGAACATTTTCTTGGTTTTAAACTCTCACATTCCAAATTTATTTTTATCCTAACGTCTATATTATTCATTTATACAGGAATTTTATTCGAATTAATTTACCAAATAGAACCTTATTTCTCTGCGACATTCATCACAAGTTATGTCTTTATTTATACATTATTATTTATTGCAAGTCTTTTATTCGTACGAGAAAAACTGAAATTAGGCGAAACAATTCAGCTCGTTTTACACATCGGTGGTGCAATTTGTATTTTACTTTTACCACTTTTTGCAGATATTCCGAATGAAGCAAATCAACTAAATTTCAAGATAAGCAGCTATTTCATTTATCTCGTTTACCTTATTCCGAGCGCGTATTTGTTTTATTTAATTTTTACAAGATCAGATTTCAAAACCTCAACTCCACTACAAATCATTTCTGTATTATTACTCGTTTACATCATAAGTTTTGAGAGTTATAATTTGTTTATGATAACAACAGTAAATTCTACTGAACATAATTTTGATCATCAACAAGATATTTTTACGATGATTTTATTACCAATAATTTGGGCAATTTCAGGATTTGGATTAATGTATTATGGTTTGAAAAAAGAATTAAAAACCTTTCCTATCGTCGGAATTATATTATTTGGATTAATTATTCTGAAACTTTATCTGATTGATGTTTGGCAAATGAGCAATGTTTTCAGAATTATATCTTTTATAGTTTTAGGAATTTTGATTTTATCGACATCATTTATGTATCAAAAATTAAAAAATCTAATGAAAAACTTGATCGATAAACCCAACGAAAACACAGAAGCAGAACTTTAGAGTTCTGCTTCTGTGTTTGAACGTTGTGCCAACGCTTTTGCAATAGTTTGCATATCGTCGGACGAAGGCGATTCAAAAATTTCTAAATGAAACAACGGAACAACCGCAATAACATGGTCAAAAATATCTGCCATAATAATTTCATATTCATTCCACGCCGTTGTATTTGTAAACATAAACAACTCAATAGGTAATCCGTGTTCTGTCGGTTGAAGTTGACGAACCTCAAACATCAAATCTTTTCTGATATTAGGACTATTGTATGTATATGTTTTGATATATTGTCTAAACAAACCAATATTTGTCATTCGTCGTCCATTCGCCAAAACAGTCGGATCAACTTTGTTTGACATATTATATAATTGTATTTCGTGCGAACGATCTACAATATAATCGTGCAACATGCGAATCTTTTTCAATTCTTCAATTTCTTGTTCAGAAACAAATCGAATCGAATTCATTTTTATATTTATCGAACGTTTTATTCGTCGTCCGCCTGCATTTTGCATTCCGCGATAATTACGAAAAGAGTCTGAAACCAACGCATAAGTAGGAATTGTAGTTATCGTTTTATCAAAATTCTGCACTTTTACGGTTCCCAAATTTATTTCTGTTACCGTTCCGTCCGCACCATATTTTGTCATTTCAATCCAATCACCAACACGCACCATATCGTTCATCGAAACTTGAATACTTGCTACAAATCCTAAAATAGAATCTTTGAAAACCAACATCAAAACCGCTGAAGCCGCACCCAATGACACCAAAAATGTGATAGGTGATTTTCCCGTCAGAATAGAAAAAGTAAGAATTCCACAAATAAAGAAAATCAGAATATTCGCAACTTGTAAATAACTGTCAATCGGTTTGTCGGCAAAAGATTTGTTTCCACGAAGAAAATCACGAAAAGTTCTGAAAATTGCATTAAATAAAAATCCAACCGCGATTACCAAAGCCACATCAGCAATTTGTGTTGCAATTTTTATCCAATTCGGAAATCCCTGAAAAATAAGCGGAATTGCTTCTTCTGCAAGAAAAATCGGCACCAAATGTGTTGAATATTGTAAAACTTTATTCTTTATTAATAAATCATCAATCTTCGTTTTTGTTTTCGAAATTGCTTTTGTTACAATCAACAACAACACTTTTCGCAACAAAAAATCGACTGCATAAAGTATAATTAACAATGCGATGGACAAAATAAATGAAGTCAAAAGAATAGTCCAATAACTTGAAAACCCCATTTTATCAACCATTTGCAACATCCAACGATAGGATTCACTTTGTATATTCTTGTCTAATAATTCCATTTTAATCTAAAAATCTATCCGAACAAAAATAAGTTTATCCAATTAGAAAACGTACTAAAAGTGATAAATTGTAAAGAAATAGTTGTAGAAATCATATTTTGTTTGGTTCAGTAAAAATAATTAAATAAATTTGTTAGACAATTCTAACTTTTGAAATTTAATGTTTTCAAACTCTATCATATTTGCCTTTAGTTTAACTTTTTTTGCAGGAATTAGCACCGGAATAGGAAGTTTACTGTGCTTGATGTACAAAAAATTCAATCCGAAATTTCTTGGCGCTATGCTCGGAATTTCTGCTGGAGTAATGATGTACGTGTCTTTTGTAGAAATTTTAGCAAAAGCAAAAACTTCATTAAGTCTAGTTTTTGGAGAAAAATTAGGATATAGTTATACCATTTTAGGATTTTTTATTGGAATTGTATTAATGATTTTGATTGATAAATTACTTCCACATCATCACGAAAATAAAGAGGATAAAAATGAAACTTCTGATAAAAAGTTATTACGATTAGGATTATTTTCTGCCTTGGCTTTATCAATTCACAATTTTCCTGAAGGTTTAGCTACTTTTATTAGTGCCTTAGACGACCCTGCTTATGGTGTGTCAATTGCATTTGCTATTGCAATTCATAATATTCCCGAAGGTATTGCTGTTGCAATTCCTATTTACTATGCTACAAAAAGTCGTAAAAAAGCTTTTACTTATTCTTTTTTATCAGGGTTAACGGAACCAATTGGTGCTTTAATCGGTTATTTTGTTCTTTTACAATTTATTGACGAGTCTATATTTGGAGCAATTTTCGCGAGTGTTGCAGGAATGATGGTTTACATTTCTATCAACGAATTATTGCCAACTGCACAAGAATATGCCGGAAAAAAAATATCTATGTACGGATTTATTGCTGGTATGTTTGTAATGGCAATTAGTTTGGTGTTATTTCTATAAAAACAAAAAACTCCTCATAGCGAGAAGTATTTTTGAGAAATGATATGAATAACACATGAGGATTATGTTGTTGCAAACTTACGGAACTCAATTTCTATAAAGCTTTATTAAACATTATCGGATTGTTAAGAGAATATTAAATAAACAACTATGAAAAAAATATTTTTACTTTCTTGTTTTTCTATAATTTTTAGCTGTTCGTCATCTTCAGACTTTCGTAGCTTAAATGAAAATATTGAAGATGGACTATATTGTGCGAATGTTCAGGTTGAAACAAATAAGTCTATAAAAAAATATCAATTAACTATAACTGTAAAGAACAACTATTTACAAAAAATAGATTGGCCAAATAAGGGTTGGCTAGATAATACACATTATAAACTTCCTGAATTTTATGAAAATGAAGCAACTTTTATCGATGATAGAGGTCGGAAATTTGATGTGAAAATTATACAAGAAGGAAAATGTAAATAAAAAAAGCTCGAAACAAATGTTTCGAGCTTTTACTTCGTACTCAGAATCATATATCTTTAAATATAAAAGCTATCTTTTTGATAGCTTTTATATTTAAATACTCGTTTCAAAAATTAGATTTTTAACTTCTAAACTAGAATTATATTTTTTAAATTTTGCTTTAGCTGTTTTAATCGCACTTCTTGTACTAGGGCTTGTTTTAGTAGCTACAATAATAGCTTTTTTACCTCTCTTACTTTTAGAATCTCCTACATAAAATTTATGAATTGTATCTTCTAGTTGTTCAATTCCTGATTTTATACCTTCTCCTTTTAATTCTACTAAAAAGTCAAAATTTTCAGTACTTAATATATAGTCACATCTTTTTCCTTGTTTAATATAACAACCATCAACTTCTATACGTTGTATTTCTATTTGATTATTATTATTTAATATAAATTTACTCCTTCCGCCCCTTTTATCTGATAACGTAATTATTTTTAAATTAATTTTTTTTATACAACTACTCATCAAACTCAATATTTAATAAACTGTCATATTCATCATCTATTAGATAAGAGGCACTATCTAAATAATCAGCGTCAATAATTTTAACCTCATCATCTATTATATTTTTAAACACCCCTTTTTCAACACTATAAGCACTAGTAATATTAGGTTTAACAATGTAATCTTCAGAGATAATTTCAAATATTTTAGTTTTATTCAAAGATGTTGATTCCTCTAATAAATTACCTGCATATAACAAATTATTAAATGTTGAAACTATATAAGGACTATGGGTTGTAATGAAAAGCTCGTTGTTCATTTCTAAATTATTCAATATACCAATTATCAATTCGACAACATTTTTTTGAGCAGAAGGAAACAAATGAGCTTCTGGTTCTTCTATATATAAAGTCAGTCCATTAAAATTGAAATATAAAAATGATTTTAAAATTAAAAGTAATGGTAATATTTCTTGTTGACCACTTGAAGCATAAGTTAAATTAACTCTCCTTTTGTCTTTATGAACAATGAGATCATCAGATTTGTGTCTAGTATATTTCCCTCCTAATATTGATTCTATTTTCTTATCAATATTGAAATCCTTTAATATCATATCCCTCTTTACCGCACTCCTTTCTGAAATAAATGGTTTTATTTTTTCATAGAAAGAACCAAACTTAACCAAGAAGGGATCAACTGATTTTGATTTTGAAAGCAAACTAAATATGGAGCTTTGTAAAGTTGAAAAAAATGCTCTACCTGCTGGAATAAATATTTGTCTATTACCAGCATCTATTCCTATATTTTTTTTGGTATACTCATAAAAACTCAACCTAATTTTATGATTTATTTCAAAATCATAAATAATTTCATCTGAACGATTAATTTCTTTTTTTACTTTATTATGTAAACGCTTACCATATTTAAATACTTTTTGAATATTTTCAGTAAACTCAATTTTAATATTTTTATTTTTTGAGTTTTTCTCTATTTTTACATAATCAATCTCATTGTAAAAAAATTGTATTTCAAAATCTTCATCTCCCCAACATCCATAAGGGAATAATTCATAGAAGTTTTCTTTTAATTTTCTAACGAAATAATGTTTATCTTCGGATTCAATTATTGTATCAAAAATTTCATGGAATATATCTTTAAAGTAATATACTAACTTTATGGTAATACTTTTTCCAGAAGCTGAACTTCCAATAAATAAATTAAATTTATTAATATCAATTTGAGCATCTTTAATTCCTGCAAATTTTTTAATAAATAATTTCTCTTTTTTAAAACTTTCCATCAGTGCAAATTAGACAATAAACATAATTAGAATATTTTAAATAATAAAAATAAATTTAAAATATATTGGCTAGATACTGGCTAAACAGCAAAAAAGAAAACCCTAACTAATTAAAGTTAAGGTTTTTATGTACTCAGAATGGGAATCGAACCCACACTCCAAAGGAACACGAGTTTGAGTCGTGCGCGTCTACCAATTCCGCCATCTGAGCCTTTTAGAGTTGCAAATATAATATTAGTTTGTTTATTTCTCCAACTATTTTTAAAACTTTTTACAGAATTATTTCTAATGTATCGTAAGCCAAATGTTTACCTATTGGCAATTTTGCTTCTATTTCGTCATGAAAACCTAAATGATGCGAAATATGAGTGAAATAAGTTTGCTTTGCACCTATCAAATCTGCATATCGAATAGCTTCATCTAATAAAATATGAGAAAAATGCTCGTTCTCTACTCTTAATGCACTAATAATTAAAATTTCAACTCCTTTTAGTTTAACTAATGATTCTGCTGGAATTGTTTTTACATCTGTCAAATAAGCTATTGTATCATCTATCAAATAACCTAAAATTGGCAAAGATCCATGCAATATTTTAATAGGTTGAATATGAAATCCTGCAACCGTAAATTTATCTTCTTCTACATAATTTTCTATTAGAGTTGGTACACCAGGATATTTATGTTCCGAAAACATGTATGGAAAACGATGGTGTAATTCGTCCAAAACACGTTTCAAACCATAAACATTCATATCCTCTCCAGATTTAAAAACCAACGGACGAATATCATCCAAACCTAATACATGATCATTATGTTCGTGTGAAAAAACAATTCCATCTAATCGTTGCGCATTATAGCGTAACATTTGTTGTCTAAAATCTGGACCACAATCTATTGTTATTACTTTATTATCTTTCTCTAATAATAATGATGAACGCAAACGCTTATCTTTCGTATTAGTTGATAGACAAACAGGTTCATCACTTCCTATAATAGGAATACCTTGCGATGTTCCTGTTCCTAAAAAATGTATTTTTATATTTGATTTAGCCATAATGATTTGTAAATTTACCACAAACTATTTGAAATATACTTATGGCATTAGAACAAGTTCTTACTCCTAAACAAAAAGCTTTAGAGATCAATTTGAATCCGAAAATTTACGGTTCTTTTGCAGAAATTGGTGCTGGTCAAGAGACCGTTCGTTTTTTTTATCGCGCTGGTGCCGCTTCGGGTACTGTTGCAAAAGCAATGAGTGCTTATGACAAGGAAATGTCTGATTCTATTTACGGAATCGAAGAGAATAGACGTTATGTTACTCAAGCACGTTTAAAGAAAATGTTGGATCATGAAATGAAATTGATGAAAGAACGTCTTGTGCATGATCATTACAAAGAAAAAGCATTCTTTACTTACGCAAATACGGTAACAACAATTGATTATTCTAAGAAAAATGAAGGTCAGGGTTGGATTGGACTTCGATTCAAATTAAATGCAGAAGAAGAAAAAGCAAATGAAATTATCTTTCATGTAAAATTCAAAGAAAATTCGGCTGCTTTACAACAAGAAACCTTAGGTGTTTTAGGTGTTAATTTAATTTACGGTGCATATTATTATTACGATAATCCTCGTCGATTAATTAAATCCTTATATGATACTTTAGATAAAGATCAGTTAGAAATTGATATGATTAACTTTCGTGGACCACAATTCAAATATGTCGACAATCGTTTGATGTCTTTACAATTGGTTAGAAATGGAATGACAGATGTTGCAGTTTTTAATCCACAAGGAAAAAATATTTTACCAGCAGATCTTCTTTACAAGAAAAATATCTTTGCAATTCGTGGTTCTTTTCGTCCTTTTATGAATGTGAATATGGACATGTTCAAAGGTGGTTTAGAAATCTTCAAACAAGAAGAAAATGTACGACCTGATAATACAGAAATTTTGTTCGAAATTACACTTTCTAACCTTATTGCTTCTGGTTTTGAAGGTGAATTGAATGAGCGTGATTTCTTAGATAGAGCAGATATTATTGGTAACTTAGGTTACAATGTTATTATTTCTAATTTCTCTGAATATTATAAATTGGTTGATTATTTTTCTCAATTTACCCGAAATCAAACCAAAATAGGTTTAACAATGGGTGTAAATAATTTGGTCGAAATTTTTAACGAACAATATTATGCTGATTTACCTGGTGGAATTATGGAAGCTTTCGGAAAATTATTCAAAAAAGATGTCAAAATCTACTTATATCCATTCTTAGACAAGGAAAAAGATTTATTATTAACTTCTAAAAAC
This sequence comes from Algoriella sp., assembly GCF_036647415.1. Classification (NCBI taxonomy): domain Bacteria; kingdom Pseudomonadati; phylum Bacteroidota; class Flavobacteriia; order Flavobacteriales; family Weeksellaceae; genus Algoriella; species Algoriella sp. The sequence goes on along the minus strand of NZ_JAVXKG010000020.1, from coordinate 48,065 downwards.
TTGCAGGTAAGCGATAGCGTACATGAATTGTACAAATATTTCTTGTACAACGGAAGAATACAAGATATTATGAATTATAATAGAGGTTATCTGGATTCATATTCGCGCCGAATTTTAGAAAAAATTGCAAATGCCGAAGAAGGTTGGGAAACCGAATGTCCCGAAGGTGTGGCTGCAATAATAAAAGAACGTGGAATGTTTGGGTATAAATTAAATTATTTGTTGGAGTAAATTTAAAAATGTCAATCTGAACTCGTTTCAGATTCTCACTAAAAATATGCGATGTTGAAATAAATTCAACATGACAAACCACTTCTAATGAAGTGGTTTTTTTTATTACACAAAAAAAGCTCTGAGTTTCCTCAGAGCTTAAAATCATTATATAAAAAAAGAATTAGTCTTCTAATAAATCTGCTGGATCATCAACAGAAACTTCACCTGTAATTGGCTCTCCTTTTATTAAAGCAACAATTTTTGCTTCAATTTCTTCTGCTAATTCAGGATTGTCTTTCAATACTTCTTTCACAGCATCGCGACCTTGTCCTAATTTGCTATCATTGTACGAATACCAAGAACCAGATTTGTTAACAATTCCTTTCTCAACACCCATATCCAAAATTTCTCCAACTTTAGAAATTCCTTCACCATACATAATATCAAATTCTGCTTGACGGAATGGTGGAGCAACTTTATTCTTCACAACTTTTACTTTAGAATGATTTCCGATTACTTCATCACCATTTTTAATTTGAGTTGAACGACGAATATCTAAACGTACAGATGCATAGAATTTTAAGGCATTACCTCCTGTTGTAGTTTCTGGATTACCGAACATTACACCAATTTTTTCACGTAATTGGTTAATGAAAATTGCTGTACATTTTGTTTTATTAATAGTACCAGTCAATTTACGTAAAGCTTGCGACATCAAACGTGCTTGTAATCCCATACGAGAATCTCCCATTTCACCTTCAATCTCCGCTTTTGGCGTAAGAGCCGCAACAGAATCAATCACAATAATATCTATCGCTCCCGAACGGATTAAGTTATCTGCAATTTCTAAAGCTTGTTCACCATTATCTGGTTGAGAAATAATTAAATTCTCTACATCTACACCTAATTTTGAAGCGTAATAACGATCAAAAGCATGCTCAGCATCAATAAAAGCAGCAATACCACCAGCTTTTTGTGCTTCTGCAATAGCGTGTAAAGTTAATGTTGTTTTACCAGAAGATTCTGGTCCGTAAATTTCGATAACACGTCCACGTGGATATCCTCCAATACCTAAAGCGATGTCTAATCCTAAAGATCCTGACGGAATAACTTCTATTTTATCATCAATTGCAGAATCGCCCATACGCATTACAGTTCCTTTACCGTAAGCTTTGTCCATTTTATCAAGAATAAGCTGTAACGCTTTTTTCTTATTGTCTAAATCGCTCATTATATTTTTTTATTTTTCTAAAATTTGTTTTGCGTGTTCTTTTGTTTTTACTTTTTCTATTACGTCTGTAATTATACCATTTTCGTCAATAATAAAGGTTGTACGATGAATTCCATCAAATTCACGTCCCATAAATTTCTTTGGTCCCCAAACACCAAATGCATTGAGAACATCATGGTTTTCGTCTGCAATTAGAGGAAAAGGTAAACTATTTTTCTCAGCAAAATTATTTTGTCTTTTTACTGAGTCTGCACTTACTCCGATCAAATGATAGCCTTGGGCTTTTAATGCATTTTCGTTATCACGCAAATCGCACGCTTCAGCTGTACAACCAGGTGTACTTGCTTTTGGATAAAAGAAAACAACTAACTTTTTACCAACAAAATCTTGGTAAGAAATTGCATTTCCATCTTGATCAACTCCTTTAAAATCTGGAACTTTATCTCCTACTTTTAACATTTTGATTTTTATTAGAACTTCTCGTAAAAATAATGATTAAATCTTTAATCAAATTGATTTAACTAATTAATCTTTTTATTTATAAGACAAATATAACCACATAGAACGTCAAAATAAGTCGTTATATATTTAAATTATTTATTCCAAAAAATATTTTAGATTCCTACATTTGTCGGAATGACATTTTATTGTTTGTCATTCTGAGTTTGTCAAAGATGTTTTTAATGATTTATATAAAGATGTTTTCCTTATTTTTACAACAAAGTTTCAGAACTTATGATGTTAAAGAAAGAACGTGTCCAATTTGTGATAGATGAATTAGAAAAATTATATCCAGTTCCACCAATTCCGTTAGATCACCAAGATGCATTTACTCTACTAATTGCTGTTTTGTTATCTGCTCAAACTACAGATAAAAAAGTGAATGAAGTAACGCCAGAATTATTTGCAAAAGCTGCGAACGCAAAAGCAATGTCGCTTCTGGAAGTGGATGAAATAAAATATTACATTCGTCAGATTGGTTTGTCTAATACGAAAGCAAAAAACATCAAAAGATTATCAGAAATTTTAATTGAAAAATACAATGGCGAAGTTCCCGAAGGTTTTGAAGAATTAGAAGAATTGCCTGGTGTTGGACATAAAACAGCTTCTGTTGTGATGTCGCAATGGTTTGGACATCCTGCATTTCCGGTTGATACACATATTCATCGTTTGATGAAGTTATGGAAATTAACAAAAGGAAAAAATGTAGAAGAAACCGAAAAAGATGCAAAAAAATTATTCCCGAAAGATTTGTGGAATAAACTACATATTCAGATTATATATTATGGTAGAGAATTTTCGCCAGCGCGCGCTTGGAGTTTAGAGAAAGATTTTATCACTCGAAAAATGTTCGAATAACAATTCGTATTAAATCTAAAGCATGAAAAATTATATACTTCTTATAATCTTCTTTTTTTGTAGTCTAACTTTTGCACAAAAATCTCCTTTTACAGGTTGCGAAAATCCAAAAGGTAGAGATATGAAAACCGTTTGTAAATCAAAAAATTTTCCTGCGTTGTTCTCAGAATATATGTATCAAGTAGTTCGTAATTATCAGAATATACCAGAAGGACGCGCAAAATTAAAATTTGTTATTACGTCAAAAGGAGAAATGAGTCAATTAAGTTATTCGGATACAAATAATGAAGCATTTGCTAAATTGGCATTGACTATTCTTCAAAATATTCAACAAGATTTTCAGCAATATAAAATATTTTTTATTCCGATTCGAGAAAAAGAAACCAATCAACCCATCAATTTCACTTACGAATTTCCTATCTATTACTCAATTGATTAAATTTATTTTACCGGTTGATAAACACTTAATTGAAGCGTAGTTATTGTCTGTCCAGCCTCATTTGTTTCACTTTTCAATGTTTCTTGTAAAATCAAATAATACGGATCTAGCTGATTCATATAGTATGTTTTCATTGTACCATCAGCCATTTTTAATTGCAATTCGCGCTTTTTATTCGCTGTATTGTAGACATATGTACCGTCAGTTTGCGTTTGCACACAGTTGTTATCTACGGTTTTGTAGGCTACAGAATAAAATCGTTCTATATCTGTAAAATCTAATGTCGATTGACGCTCGCAATCTACCAATTTATCTACTGTTGTTACATTATTCACCGCAATACGAATTTCTTTTAATTGCCATTTATGCGCTCTCAACAATTGATCTTGAGAAATTGCCAATGAATCGTCTTCTTTACACGAAAAAATAGTTAGAATACTGATTGTTAAAAGAAATAACTTAAAAATATTTTTCATTCGATTTTTATAAATATTACTGTAAAAGTAAAAATTTTGAATGATGTAAAATTAATATAAAAAATAAACCTGAAATTTATTTTTTATATCTATTCTCTACGTAAAATATCATAGCTAATAGTGTTTGCTATTTTTTCGAAATTCTTATCTGTATCTACAATTTTTTTATCAAGAAATGTTTCGAAAGTTATCGTTTTATCTTCATTAATTTTTACAATTCTTTCTTCTAAAATAGAATCATCAATGTAAAATTGTATTCTATTATCAACTATTCTCCAAAGAGTCAATCGAGGTTCACTTGGACTACAACTCCCCGTTTTACCTTCCACATAATTATAAATTGCATAATTATTATCCCAAATCGTATAATTTCTCATTAATCTACAATCATCAAAATTTTTAGAAACTTTTTTACCGTTTTCATAAAAACCAGCTTCTTGCAATTTCCAAAAACCAATTACATTTTCTGGTTTCAATTGCTGTGAAAACATTTTTGCAGAAAATAATAGAACTAGAATTAAAATTAATTTCTTCATAAGATTAGGTATATTTTGTAAAAAGATTACTGTAAAAGTAAAAATTTTGAATGATTATTAATAGAATAAACCTTACTTAATCTAAAAGTAAATTATTATTCTGATACAAATAAAAAGCCCGAGAAATCTCGGGCTTCTATTTTATTTAATAAATGTTGCTATAATTTTATAATCAATCTTTCCATCAGAGTTATAATCTTCTTCACCTACTAACAACATTTTATTAGAAGAAATTTCTTGTATCTTCAACTTCGCTTCTTCTTCATGATCAATTAAATATCCATTTTCTATACTATACTTCCCTCCGTAAATTTCATTTTCACACGTGTTTGTATTAGAATTTTCCGAATATTCATCAGTCTTATATGTTTTATCTGCATTATAAGTCGTAGTAGATTTTTTCTCACAATTATCAGGAAAATATACTTCATCCTTTTCTCCTTCTTCTTGATAAACAATTTTCTCTAATTTCCATGTTCCTAAAATTTTCTCTTCGTTAGAATTTCCAGAATCATCATCATTGTTACAACTCATCAAACCGAAGGTTGTAAAAGAAAGCGCTAGTACGCAGAATATTTTTTTCATATTACTGTAATTTAAATTGTTAATACAGCAAAAATAGAATTATTCTTTAATAAAAAAAACAACTACACATAATAGATTAAAATCTTATTCCAATTCCTGCTAAAATATTAAAACCAGCTTGTGGATAATAATTTGCTCCTTCGTAATAAAATCCATTCGATTCGTATTCAACATCAAACAAATTATTCATCAAAAACGAAAATTGTAAATTTTTAATTCCTTTTACATTTGGCTTATATTGAATTAACATATCCGAAACCAAATAACTGCTCAACTTACCATCAGCAGGTTCTGTATTTGATAAATATTGTTCGCCAACATATTTGTTTGTCAAATTAATTAGAACATTTTTTATTGGAAAAATCTCAAAACCAAAAGCAGAAATCACATCAGGAGAAAGCGCAATTTTTGTTTTACCATAAGCTTTTATAGATGAATTTCCTGCTTCATCCCAAACTTCTTCTTGGTAATTTTTATGTTTATTTTGACTAAATGTTATATTTCCAAAGACATTTAATCTATTCGGAATAATTTTATAATTCGCATCAAATTCTACGCCTGCTCTATAACTACTTCCCGAATTTTCTCGTATTGGTGTTCCTACATCATTCAATCTTCCTGTCGGAACCAGCTGATTTCTATAATCCATGTAATATAAATTCGCGCTCATAGAAAAACGTCCCGATTTTTTATAACCAAATTCATAATCTTGTAAAAATTCTTCCTTTGGTTTCTGTCCATTATTCTCATAATCTACACGTAAAGGTTCACGCTGTGAAATTCCGTAAGAAGCATACAAAGTATTGGTTGGATTAATCTTGAAATTTACTCCAGCTTTCGGGTTTACAAAATTGAATGTATCGGAAAAAGGTCTAAATTCATCACTAATATTTTCTCCATTAGGTAAATATTTCGCATCATAATCTACATAACGATACTGTAAATCGCCAAAAATTTCAAACTTATTTAACTGATACAATACTTTTGCATAAGCAGCAATTTGTTTTTTCACAGATCTATTGTTATAATATTTATACGATTTATTTGTCCAATTATAACTTTTCATCCAAACTACATTTCCATAGTGATCACCATCATATTCATTTGCAGATAAACCAAAAAACACTTTAAAGTTGTTTAATTTTTGATTTTCAACTTCTAAATTAAATCCATAAAAATCATTATCCAACCATTCTTGTTTTACGAGATCTGTACGTTTATCTCCTAAAGATTCTAATTTATAATCTTTTAATTTCGCTTTATTTTTATAGCTCTCGTAATAACCTTTCCCTTTTGTATAATGAACGGTAAAATTTGATTTCCAATTGTTCCCAAAATCTTGTAACCACGACAAAAAATAATGATTTTGTTGATAGTTATCAGTTTGATTTTTATAAAAATCTATTACTTCTCCATCATCATTTTTAATTTCTCCAGACGTATTATATCTCCGGTTTTTATCTAACGTTTCTTGATTAATTCCATTCCAAGCTTGATAAGTTTGTTCTTTTCCAAACATATTCTGAAATCTGAACTTTGTTTTCTCGTTCAATTCATATAATGCAGTTACATCATACGAAATCAAATCTGCCCAAGATCTATCAATATATCCATCAGAATCTATTTTAGAAAAACGAGCATCTATACTTAATTTATTATCAAGTATTTTACCCGTACCAGCCTGAACTGTATATTTTTGCGTTTTAAAATTCCCGAAAGAAATATTAGCTTCTCCAAAAGGAGTTGTAGACGGATTTTGTGATTCAATATTTATACTTGCTCCAAATGAAGCCATTCCGTTAGACGAAGTCCCTACACCACGTTGTATTAATATTGAATTTGTAGACGAAGCTAAATCAGGCATATTTACCCAAAAAACACCTTGCGATTCAGCGTTATTCAATGGAACGCCATTTAGTGTTACATTAATAGACTGTTCATTAAGTCCTCTAATTTTTAGTGAAGAATAACCTATTCCAGTACCAGTATCTGTAGTTGTTGTTACTGAAGTCGCCGAATTAAGTAATGATGGTACATCTTGCCCTAAATTCTTTTTCTGAAGAATTTTTCTTGTTACTTTCTCAACTGTAATGGGTAATTTCTCTGTAATAGAGACTTCTTGTAGATTAATTTCTTCCTTTTGGATAGAATCTTTTTCTTGTGCATACAGAATTGATGCACCAAACATTGACAATAAAAAAATCGACCTTTTCATAATTTATATAAAATATTATGAAAGGAGCCATCTTACACTTTTAAAATTTATGCGCGTATGTAATTTGGTGAAAACCATTTCCCTTAGCAGCATTACCCGCCCAGGTTCATTGGGTGTAATCTCAGCCTTACAATAAAGTAAAGCACCCCTTTCGATTGAAGCTCAAAATTACACTTTTTTTTTAATTAACAAGTTTGTAAATAAATATATGTAACGTATTTTTGTAAATATTTGAGCAAAAAAAAAACCTTCCGGTAGGTATGCCGAAGGTTTTTTTTAGGTTTGGTAATAAGAGGTAATTGATTTTTTAAATGATCAATTGGTTTAGGTTTGGTTGGTAATGTATAGGTTTAGATTTTTATTGGTTAATAATCTGATACAAATAAAAGGCGATTTTTATACACTCCAAAAAAAAACACATTTCATAGTGTCTACATAAAAAAAATAAATGTCTACAACTTGTCTACATTATTTTTTTAACTACCTTTATACCTTTATTATTAATGCTTTAGCATAACATGACAAATCATAATTTTATTAGAAAATTAGAGAAAAAAGCGATTTTTTTTCTGTTTTTTATTTTTTCAACTTCATTATTTTCTCAAATAAACATTGACGAGCAGTTAATAACTATTAAAAAAGATATTACTGACAGTAAATTTGATGTTGCAAAACAAAAATTAGATCAATTATTAAGAGATAATCAAAACAATAGTCTTAATAAAGTTAAAATATACACTAGTTATTCGAGTTTGTTTAGTTCTCAAAATAATTTTTCTGATGCATTTTACTATACAAATTTATCTAAACAAATATCAGAAAAAACGGAAACAAAACTAGACGACGCTTACACAAACTATTCATTTTCTATGATTTACACAAATAATCAGGAATATGACAAAACAATTGAGTTTGCCAATTTAGCGTTGAAAAATCTTAAAAAATATCCTTCAGAGAATATATTGTATGTTAATATATACTTAATAATGGCTTATACTCATTCAACAAATGGGATATACAGTGAACAGTACGAGAATTATATACAAAATGCTTTGGCTTATGCGATAAAGTCTAATGACCCGACACTACTAGAGTCGGCACATTCCAACTCTATGTTAATGTATTTTCATAAATATAATAAAACAAAAAGTCATACTGACCTAGATAATGTTTTTTTACAAGCAGAAACAACATTAGGCTATATAAAAAAATTTGAACATAAGATACCCTCAAAAAATAAAGCAATGTTATACAATAACTTAGCTTCTATAATCAATAGTTTTCCTTATAAAAATTTATCTCCAACAGAAAGATATAATTTAGCCGAAAGTTATCTAAATGAAGCATTTAAGCTGTTAAAGACGTATAAAAATAATTTTATTACGGCAACTTGTTATATAACTTTTGGTGAAATACAAGAAAATAAAGGAAATATAAAACTGGCCGAAGAGAGTTATTTAAAAGCTTATCCTTTTATAAAAACACAATCTGTCACAAGTGATATTGTAACTTTATTTGATTTATCTCAATTATTATCTGCCTTTTATGAAAAAACCAATCAAACTGATAAAGCATTAAAGTACAACAAAGAGTCCTTGCAATATATGCAAACTGCTTACGAAAAAACTTTAGAAAATAAACGAAAGTTTCTTGAAGCGTATTACGACTTAGAAAATAAAAATCAAGAAATCAAACAATTAGAAGAAAAGAATAAAATCTATACAAGACAAAGAATACTTTACATTGGTATTATCTCTTTGGCATTGGCTGGATTGGTTTTTCTAACTTATTTGATCCGTTACAGACATAAACTAAATAAACAAAAAACGGACTTATTAGAGTCTGAAAAAATAGAATCTGAACTTACTTTACAATTAGAGAAAGAAGAAAAAGCCAGACTTAAGGCAGAAAAAGATTTGGCAGAAATACAACAAGAACATTCTCAGAAGCAAGCTTTGGCGGTATCTATACAGCTAAATCATAAAAATACTTTTATCAATGAATTAAAAGAAAAAGTAAAAGATGAAAAAAGTATAAATATTGATCGATTTTTGAAAGATGAAAAAATAGTTGATAATAATTTTGATGACTTGAATAATACAATTCAAAATGTACATCCCAATTTTTTCAAAAAGCTAGCGTCAGTTTCAAAAAACAAATTGTCAAATCAAGATTTAAAATACGCAACGTACATTTATCTAAACATGGATAATCAACGAATTGCAACTTTATTAAAAGTAGAATCAAAAACTGTTAGAATGACGAAATATCGTCTGAAACAGAAAATTGGATTACAAAAAGAAGATAGTTTAACCGATTTCATTCAAAATCTAGACTTATGATGATAAAAGTTATATCAAAATATTATTTTGCATTTATATTATTCAACACAATATTATGCTATTCTCAGGAAGTACAATCGAATAATACAAGCAATACATCATTTCAGAAAGAATTTAATAACTATGATTTATTTTTTCAAGATAATAAATTTGATGAAGCTATTAAGACTATGTTAAAAGTTTCAAATTCGAAAAATGAATTGGAGCAAGTTGTAGCTTATGCTAATTTAGCAGATGCTTATTTACAGAAAAAAGATTATAACTTATCTAATTTATATCTTAATAAAACTAAAGTAATTGCAGAAAGTACAAAATCTAAAATTGATGATGCGTATTATTATCAAGTAAAAGGTAGAATTTTTTATCGAAAACAACAGAATGAGGAAGCTATAAAAAATTTATTAAAGTCAATAAAAATTCTCGAAAATGAATCGAATCAAGATATTATGCTTGGTTATAATTATTATTATTTAACTTCTATACAATCAAGAATTAGAATTTATTCGGAAGATTATAAAAGATATAGCCAAAAAAATATTGAATACGCCTTAAAATCAAAAAATTTACAATTAATTTTACTGTCTTACATAGAACAATCTTTATTTTATGAGGCAGCTTATGTAAAGTTTAATCGTAAAAAAGATTTAGAATCTTTATTTTATTATTCAGAAAATTTAGTCGATTTAGTTAACAAAAATATCACTAAAGGACTTATTTCTAAACGTATAAGCATAATGGTTTTTAATAATTCGGCAAGTTTTATTAATAATTTTCCTTATAAAAATTACTCTAATATTCAACGAGCAAAAATTGCTGAAGAGCAAGTTTTGAAAGGAATAAAAGTCGCTAAATTAGAAAAAACAGATTCGGATTTGTTGGGAGTTTGTTATTTAACATATGGTGAAATTCAGAGTTCTCTTGGAAATTTACAATTAACAGAAAAATATTATTTAGATGCTTACAAATTAATAAATCAAATAACAGATATCTATATTCGTAAGATTATTGTCCAATATATTTCTGATTTATACAAAAAAACAAATAAAATGGATTTGGCTTATGAGTATAAAGAAAAAGAATATAAATACTCTAAAGAATCTTATGAACAACTTTTAGTTGATAAAAATAAATATTTAGAAGCTTATTACAATACCGAACAAAAAAATCTATAAATAAAACAATTAGAAGAAAAAAATAAAATCTATAACAAACAAAAGTTCTTATATATAGGAATCATTACTTTAGCAATTGCAGGACTAATTTTTCTTATCTATTTAATTCGTTACAAACACAAGCTGAATAAGCAAAAAACAGACTTATTAGTATCAGAAAAAAATGAAACCGAGTTAACTTTACAATTAGAAAAAGAAGAAAAAGCTCGACTAAAAGCCGAACAAGAATTAAATTCGCTACAACAAGAACAATTACAAAAAACAGCTTTAGCAACGTCTTTACAACTTGACAAAAAGAATTCTTTTATCAACGAATTAAAAGAAAAAGCAAAAGAAGAAAAAAATATACATCTTGATAGAATCTTTAAAGATGAACGACTTGTTGATGAGGAATTTAATGAAATAAAAAATATCTCTCAGGAAGTTCATCCCAATTTTTTCAAGAAAATAAATGAAATTTCTAAGAGTAAATTAACCAATTTAGATCTTAAATATGCAGCATATATTTACATCGGACTAGATAATCAGAAAATTTCAACTTTACTAAAAGTTGAACCAAAAACTGTCCGAATGAGTAAATATCGCCTTAAACAAAAAATTGGTTTAGATAAAGAAGATGATTTACAATCTTTTATACAAAACTTAAAACTGTAATAATTATTCAATTTTAAGTTCTGCAACAATCGGAAAATGATCAGATTTAATATCTTTTCCACGATAAAAATTCGTTACCTTAATTGGCTTCGAAACCCAACATTGATCGATGTTTGTTCTCAGAATAGGAATCATTGCATTCCACGAATTATTCAATCCAAAACCAGAACGAGCATCTTTCATTTTATCCGATTGTACCAATTTGAAATTTGGCGAATAAACAGTCGAATTCAAATCTCCAATCAATATAATATTTGTAGTTATAGATTCATCAATTTCTTGTTTCATCAACTCAAATTGTTTATTTCTACGCTCAAATCTTGCTTGATTCGGTAATGGCGGAACTGGATGTGTCGCCAAAACTGTAACTAACTTACCGTCTACAAGAAAATCAGCTAAAATAGAAGGATGCATCGCGTCTACATAATTTTTTGTAGACACTTTAACAAATGGTTTTTTAGAATAAATTGCAATTCCGAAATTATTCTCACGTACTTCTTCTTTATAATATGGATATTCTTTTCGGACAAATTCTACATGCTTTTGCCAAGCTGGCGTCAATTCTTGCAAAACAAGCATATCTGCTTTCTCTTCGTTCAAATATTCTTTCAGATATTTATAATCATCATTTCCAGAGTAAATATTAATCGAAATAATTTTAAAATTAGATTGTTCGCCTTTTGCGTTTTCTCCAAAATAGAAATTTCCCATATTTTGATACACAACGTAAGGAATTATGAACAATGGAAGTAAGAAAAATGCATTCTTTTTCTCTTGTTTACGGATAGAATAATTATAAATCAAACATAAAAAAAAAGCAATAATTAATGCGTAAACTGAATAATGCACCAACATATCAAACACAAAATAGTTGTAAAAACTTTTTCCTGCCAAATAAATTCCTACAAACACAAAAAATAAAATTTTACTCCATTTTGTTAACATCTCTTCAATAGTTTTTTAATTCTTGTAAAAATAGAAATTATATTATTCATTAACTTCGCAATATGATAAAAATCGGAATTATAGGAGGAGGACAATTAGGCTATATGTTTTTGCAAAATGCATTGCAATATCCTTGCGAGTTAAGTATTTTAGATCCGGCTGCTGATACACCTTGCGCGCCACATGCTCATCATTTTGTACAAGGCGATTTCAAAGATTATGACACGGTTGTAGAATTTGGAAAAAACTTAGATGCAATCGGAATTGAGATAGAACATGTAAATGTAGAGGCATTGCGTTATCTAAAATCTATCGGAAAGCGTGTTGTTCCAGATCCTGAAGCTTTGGCAATTATTCAAGATAAAGGTGTTCAGAAAGAATTTTATGTGAAAAATAATATTCCGACAGCACCGTATTTTGTGTTGGATAATTGGGAAGATTTTAAATCTAAACAAGATGTAAACTATCCAATTTTTCAGAAATCTCGTCGAGATGGTTATGACGGAAAAGGCGTTCAGTTCCTAAAATCTGAAGCCGATTTGGATAAAATGTTGCAAGCACCTTCAATTTTCGAAACGCCTGCCGATTTAGATCGTGAAATTGCTGTAGTTACAGTTGCCGATCATTTAGGAAATATCATCACTTATCCAACCGTAGAATTTATCATTAATGAAGAATATAATTTGTTAGATTATCTCTTGATGCCTTCTACTCTATCAAAAGAAGTGACAGATCGTGCAGAACAAATTGCGCGTGATGTGGTAAAAGGTTTAAATTCTCCAGGTGTTTTTGCAGTTGAATTATTCTTGAACAAAGATCAATCGCTTTGGGTAAACGAAACCGCTTCTCGCGTTCATAACTCTGGACATTCTACTATAGAAGCGGCTTATTCTTCTCAATTTGACCAAATGTTACGAACTTTGATGCAATTACCACTTGGTTCTACAAAATTGTTTACAACTTCTGCAATGGTTAATTTAATTGGTGCTGAAGGTGAAACTGGACAAGCTGAAATAGAAAATATTGAAGAATTATTAACTATTCCGGGAACATTTTTGCATTGGTATGCGAAAACAATTACAAAACCTGGTCGTAAAATGGGTCATGTAACCTTGGTTAATGATGATTTAGAACAATTAAAACAAAACATAAAACAAGTTAACGCAACGGTGAAAGTCGTGGCAAAAAAGTAACAACTATGGTCGGAATAATAATGGGAAGTGATAGCGATTTACCTATCATGAAACAAGCTGCGGAGGTATTAACTGAACTAAATATACCTTATGAATTAACAATCGTTTCGGCGCATCGCACACCAGAACGTATGTTTGAGTATGCAAAAACGGCACATCAACGTGGAATAAATGTTATTATAGCTGGAGCTGGTGGAGCAGCACATTTACCAGGAATGGTAGCATCTATAACGCCACTTCCTGTGGTTGGAGTTCCGATAAAATCATCAAATTCTATAGATGGTTGGGATTCTATTTTATCTATTTTACAAATGCCAAATGGAATTCCCGTTGCAACTGTTGCCGTGAATGCAGCAAAGAATGCAGGAATCCTTGCAGCGCGTATTTTAGGTGCTACAAACACTACAATTCAGCAACAAATGGTAGATTACCAAAATGATTTACAAAAAGCTGTAGAAGCTAAAATTGAAATTGTGAAAGGTGAATATCCGAATGGATTTGATAAGTAAGTTTTAATCTGTCCAAGTTTTTAGATTCGGTCAACATCAAACGTTTTTTATTAACAAATCATTAGGTCAAATTAAGAATTAAAACAATTGGAAGATAATTTATAAATTAGTAAGAAATTATTACTGATATGAATCAACATCTAATTGATCTAATTTTATATGAAAATGAAAATACAAGTTTAGATTTTAAAAAAACTGAATATAGAAAAGAGAATTACGAAGAATTTTTAAAAGATATTATTTCATTTGCAAATGCAAATAGTAAAGGGATAAAATACATTATTATAGGTGTTAAAGATCAATCTGATGGAGAAAGATTATTTTTCAATGTAGATTCAATAACTGATGACGCTATATTTCAACAATTAGTATCATCTAATATAGAGCCTGAAATTAATTTTAAATATTATCCATTTCAATACGATGAAAAAACCTTCGGAATTTTCGAAATTTCAGAAACTATCGATAAACCTTATATGATGAAAAAATCGAAAGGAAAATTATTAGAAGGTCACTCTTTTATTAGAAAAGGTTCATCAACAAAAAATTTATGCCGAGCAGATTTAGATCATATTTTTAATAATAAATCAGAAAACATTTCAAAAGATATTGCTATTTCATTATTTGAAGATAGAATTTTAAAGGAAGCAGAAATAGAATTAAAAATTTCTATATCACCTTCAACTCGAAGAGCTAACAAATTGAATAAGTTAATTGAATCAAAGAAAAAAACACTTGATGAGTTTCCAATTAAATTTTCAGCTCCAAGTTGGATGAAATCACATGGAGGTTTTAACCAAATTGATGATGAAGATAAAAGTATTACTGAATTAGAAGATGAATTAGAGAGTGTTAAAGAGTTATATAACGAAAATGATAATTACTTTTTTAAAGAAAAAAACGCTCAAAAATTAAATTTTTATATTAATAATTCAAGTTCTGTTTTTTTAGAAGAAGTATCTGTAGAAATATTTATTAAAAAATCAGATAATTATTTAATATTAGAAAAGAAAGTACCAGAACCATATGTATATGATATTACTAATGTTTTAAATAGGACTATACCAATAGATTATGATAGGATTAATTATCCAGATGTTAGATTAACAAACAACGGCTATAAAATTAGAGTAGATATTGACACTGTTAAACATCATTTACCAAAAAAAATTCTAAAAGTTCCATTACGTATGGTTCTATTTAATCATAATAAATTAGAATACGAAGTAGAATTCATAATTTTTGCAAAAAATTTAAAAACTCCTGTTAAAGACAAAATTAAAGTTAAATATATTTATAATGAAGAAATCTAATTAGAGTACTGTGTATCAGATGCTATACTTATAAATAATGTAACATATTAAATTATATTCTGATAAATCTAAATTTATTTTATCTACAATAAACCAAAAACTCCCAAATCTTTCGATTTGGGAGTTTTTTATGAAGTGAGATTTTATCTCCTTTAGAATTTTATCTTGTTAAAGCTCTGTCACGGTTATCTACAACATCAGCAGCCTGAATTAATGACTGTAATAATGTTTGTTGAAATTTACCTTGTAATTGACGATTTAAGTTATCTAAAATCATCGCTCCTTTTTGATTTTTCTGAATTTGTTGATTTGTTGGAATAATGTAGAAAACTCCTGCATTACCAGCAATCGCTTTAGAAGATGTATTTGGTTTTACACCAAAAGCAGCTCCTACAACACGAGGCTCTAAACCAACTCCTGTTAAATTAGAGTTTGAAAAGTTAACTGTTGCGTTTCCTTTTTTTGCTCCGAATTTAGATACAAAAGCATTTAATCCTCCATTTGCAATTTGCTCATCAATCAATTTCGATACTTTTTCTTGTAATAAAACTGGTTCTACAAATTTACGAACAACACTTGGTGCAGCAAGACCTTTATCAAACTTCTCTACCAAATGAACCACAATGTAGTCACCAGTTGTAGACGTAAATAAATTTGTTGCTCCAGCATCAGTTTTCTTATCAAACGCCCATTTTAAGATATCAGAATCTTGATCGTTTGGTATATCTTGCCCAATTCCAGCATAACGCTCGATACCTTCGGTTGTATTATTTAAATAACCTCCTTTTTTGGCTGCATTTTTAAAATCATTTAAAGACTTTCCTTCAATTGCCTGAACATAAGTTCTTGCATTTGTAAAAGCTTTTTCTGTTGTCGCTTTAGAAGGATCAATACGCTTAACAATATTTGCAACTTGATAAGCTACTTTATTTTTCGCGTCATCTACTTTGATAATATGATAACCAAACTGAGATTCTACTAAATCTATTGTACCTACTGGTTTTGTAAAGATAAATCCGTTGTAAGTTTGATCTAATTGATTGTTTTTACCAACCCAACCAATGCTTCCTTTTTGTACAGCAGAAGATTTATCGTCAGATTTTGTTGCTGCTACATCTCCAAAAGATGCAGGGTTTGCTTTTACTTGAGCTAAAATTTCTTCAGCTAATTTTTTTGCTTCAGCTTTTGTTCTTTTTACTCCTTTACCAGCTGCACTTCCTTCAAAAGCAACTAAGATATGACTAGATTTCACAGAATCTTTAACTTCTTTCGATTTAGAGATTTTGTATAATTGGTATGTATCAGCTACTTTAAATGGTCCTCCTATTTGACCTACTGTTGCGTTTTTGAAATACGCATTAATCTCTGGTGTTAACTGAGATTGTGCTAATTCTTCTTTTGTAAAATAATTAGAGATAAATGGTTTCTCAGAATTTTGAGTTACATAAGCTGAATCATTTTTAGCAGCTCCAAATCCTTGAATTGTATCTGTAATATTATTTACATCATCATGGATAATTTGAGTTGACAAGTATTTTTTGATATTAGCTAAAGCAACTGCATCATCAGCAGTAGAAGCTCCGGCAGGGAAATAAGTATAACTTAATTTCACTAAACCTTCTGCTTTAAACAATTTTGGGTATTTTGCTTCGTATGCAGAAATTTCGTCATCCGTTACTTTTACATTTAACTTTTTAGCTAAAGTTGTATAATCTAAAAATGCATATTGTATGTTAGCATTAGAGATATTATAACCTTGTTGTATATCTGCTTCTTTGTTTGTAACCGCTGTACCAGCCATTACATAACCAAAATATTTTTGAGATAATAATTGTATTTTTATTTGTTCTGCAGTTTGCAACCAACCTCTATATTGTTGTTGCGCTTCTGGAGTTGCTGCAGCATTTGCTTCTAATTGAGCAATTTGTTGTTGTGCTTCTTCACCAGAACCTAGACCAAAATTTTGTGCCACATAGCTCCAAAACTCATCATCAGAAACTTTTAAACCTAATTTTTCTGCATGTTGTTTCAATACTTTTTGGCTAATTAAACTGTTCCAAGTTTGTTGTGCTATTTGGTTTGGAGTTGCAGGTTTTCCTTGATTTTCGTACATACTTTGTGTTGCATCGTACGCACTTTGATATTCTGCTATACCAATTGTTTCTCCGTTAACTGTACCTACTACAGACGGATCTCCTGTAAATAATTGTTTTATTTTTGAGTTTTCTCCGAATAAATCTCCTGCAACGAAAGCTAACATTGCAATACCGATTACCACGAAGATAAGCCAAGTTTTTTTACGAATTTCTCCTAAAACTGCCATTGTTTTATTTTAATGTTATTTCTATAATAGGTGGCGAAAATACGACAATACATTGAATAATAAAATAGAAGAAGCGACAAGAACGCGCTTTTTTGTTAATTTTTTTAACTGATTTAGAATTTTTGATTGTCATCAACATACATATATCCTTGATTGTTGAATAATGTATAATTTTCTAAATCATCTGTAGACTGCAAGCCGTTTTTCGCTGTTAACGAATCACCTTTACTACTAATTAAGTAAACTTCTTTCGATGTATAAACCGTTTTTTTAACTTTATTCCAAAATAATTGTTCGCTTTTCAACGAATCACCTTTTTCATTTACAATTACGACGTTTCCTTTTCCTTCGTAAATTCCAGTTGCATCACTCAACCTTGCCCAATCTGCTTTGAAAAATCCTGGCTTTTGACTTCCTTTTTGATAGAAATCAAGATTCAATCCTTTTCTAAAAATGGTATAAGGCGAATCGACCAAAGTATATTCTTCGATCAATGGTGAACGCAAATTAATAGATACTCTACCCGAATCTTTAAAAATAATGTTTGCATTAATTAAGCTTCGCGTAGGAAAATCTACCTTTTTGGAATGATTAGTTTTAGGAACATCTCTGTTACATGAAAAAAGCAAAACGAAAATGCCTATTATTCCACATAATATGCTCGGTTTGTATTTAAACATTTTCATTTGTCTTTTTTCTTATTAATTGACTATTATAATTAGTCAATAACTCTTTTTCTGAACCAGATATCATTAATATCAAATCCAAGTTTAACTCCAAAGTAATTTTCTTTAATTAGGTTACTTGTTGCTTTTCCTTTTTGTCCATATTCAAATGAAACATTCATCATCGATGCATCGTTTTGTTTTCCTATTGGAAGTCCAAATCCTAATGTTGCTCCATACGACGTAATATCTGTTCCATAAATAGAATATTGTGCTGATTGATAATATGCACCTGCACGATAAATTACACGATTAAAATAGCTTTTGTAACTATTGTAATCTGGTATCCAATATCCACCAACACCCAAACGTACATTGTTTTTATAATCTACATTAGATGTCATCGATGTGTTTTCACCTTCGATTGGTTTTTTGAAATCAGACCAAGTATTATATTTTGCCTCTATTGCTAACGACCATGTATTGTCTTTAGAGTAAGATGCTCCTAATGCAAACGTTTGTGGTATTTTTGTTTTACCATTATCAATACGTTTAATATTTATTGTATCTACTGTTGATCCTACAAATGCATACGTTGTTGTTAAATCTGTAACATCTGTTCTCAAATTAGTTCCTAAAGTATAAGTTGCTCCCAAATTTAAGTTATTTGATTTACCAACTTTTTTCGTATACATAGAACCTAACGTAAATTGTGCGCCTCTATAATTAGATTTATCACTGTAATCTACAGCCAAACTTGCTCCATCTAAAGCTAAGATTTCGTTACGTTTTAATTCTCCGAATAAATAGTTTACACGAAGACCTACAGAAAATCCTTTTCCTAATTTACGTCCATAAAAAGCATGTAGGCTATTAATACCTCCTTCACCTTTCATACTAACATTTTGTTTTAAATCTCCTTTCGTCGAGCTACTTAAAATTTCGTAACCTAATCCCGAAAATGGTTGAAAACCTAATCCAAAACTTCCTTTTTCACCAACTGGAAATGCTAACGAAATATTCGAAACATTAAAACTTGATGAATTGTCGCTACCTGTAGATGATTTGAAACTGTTGTTTCTTCCACTTCCACTTGCGTTAAAAGTTGTCATGCGCAAATTTTGATTTGCTGCAGGATTAGAGAAGTTAGCACTTTGACCAAACGGATTGGTTGGAACTGTCGAAATACCGCCCATACCGGCTTGCTCTGTATTATTATCAAATAATTGTTCTCCTAATCCATAAGCAGAATAAGGGGATACCGTTACTGTTTGAGCTTTAATTGTTACCACGCTTAATAGTGATAAACTGCAAATAATCCACTTCATTATAAATGTATAATAGAATTCTAAGACGCAAATATGATGATTTGTTGCGAATTGGAAAAATTACAACGCAAAAATGCGCTGTTAATTATCTATTAAAATAAAAAAAAACTTAATTTTTACGTTTATCTAAAATAATTTTAAATTTATTTATCGGTAAATGAACAAGATAGCTTTTATGATAAAAAAATCTTTCTTATTTTATTTGGTAGAATAGATTTTCGCTCTATATTTGCATCACAATTAAGGCGGTGCCTTAGCTCAGTTGGTAGAGCAAAGGACTGAAAATCCTTGTGTCCCTGGTTCGATTCCTGGAGGCACCACTGCTTAAAACCTCAATCATTTATTTGATTGAGGTTTTTTTTTATTCTAAATTTTTACAATATTTTTTTTTATTTAAGCTCGCAATTCAAATATATAATATCAAAAATTAAAAAACCGATATATTTCTACATCGGTTTTGTTTTATAAATGAATTAAATCTAACGATTAAACTTCTTGTGCTTTAATCAAATTCAATGCAGAACCTGCTTTAAACCACTCAATTTGTTGTGCATTATAGGTATGATTTGCTAAAATAATCTCTTTAGAACCATCTGCATGTACAAATTCTAGTGTTAATGGTTTTTCTGGTGCAAATTCCGTTAAATCTAAGAAATTGATTGTATCATCTTCTTGTACTTTATCATAATCTGCTTTATCAGCAAATGTTAATCCTAACATTCCTTGTTTTTTAAGGTTTGTTTCGTGAATACGAGCAAAAGAACGAACCAAAACAGCTACAGAACCTAAATGACGTGGTTGCATTGCTGCATGTTCACGAGAAGATCCTTCTCCATAATTTTCATCACCAACTATTATTGTAGGAACATTTGCAGCTTTATATGCACGTGCTGTATTTGGCACTGGACCATATTCGCCTGTTAATTGATTTTTAACCGAATTTACTTCTTGATTAAATGCATTTACAGCACCAATTAAAGTATTGTTCGAAATATTATCTAAATGACCACGGAATCGTAACCAAGGACCAGCCATAGAAATATGGTCAGTTGTACATTTACCAAACGCTTTGATTAATAATTTAGCGCCCGTGATATTTTCACCATTCCAAGGTTTAAAACCTTCTAATAATTGCAAACGTTCAGAATTTGGATTAACAACAACTTCTACTTTAGAACCATCTTCTACAGCAGCTTGATATCCGTTATCTTCATAAGCATAACCTTTTTGAGGTAATTCTTCTCCTTTTGGAGCATCTAACATAACTTCTACTCCATCTTTGTTAACTAATTTATCAGTTAATGGATTAAAATCTAAACGTCCTGAAATTGCGATTGCAGCAACCATTTCTGGCGATGTAACAAAAGCGTATGTATTTGGGTTACCATCTGCACGTTTTTTAAAATTACGATTGAATGAGTGAACGATTGTATTTTTTTCTTCTTTATCCGCACCTTCTCTATCCCATTGTCCAATACAAGGTCCACAAGCATTTGTAAAGATAACTGCATTCAAATCTTCAAAGGTTTTCAATAAACCATCGCGATCCGCAGTATAACGAACAACTTCAGATCCTGGATTAATACCAAAAGATGATTTCACTTCTAAACCTTTATCAATTGCTTGTTGAGCGATAGAAGCCGCGCGTGTTAAATCTTCATAAGAAGAATTCGTACAAGAACCAATCAGTCCCCATTCTACATCTAATGGCCAACCGTTAGCTGCTGCTGTTTCTTTCATCTTAGAAACTGGTGTCATTAAATCTGGAGTAAATGGTCCATTAAGACGAGGTTCTAACTCAGATAAATTAATTTCGATTAATTGATCATAGAAATTTTCTGGATTTGCATATACTTCGTCATCAGAACGTAAATAAGCTTTTAATTTATTTGCTTCATCCGCAACATCATTACGATCTGTAGCTCTTAAATATCTTTCTGATGCATCATCGTAAGCAAATATAGATGTTGTTGCACCAATTTCTGCTCCCATGTTACAAATTGTTCCTTTTCCTGTTGCAGATAAAGATTCTGCTCCTTCTCCAAAGTATTCTACAATTGCACCAGTACCACCTTTTACAGTTAAGCGACCTGCAACTTCTAAAATTATATCTTTAGAAGCAGCCCATCCAGATAATTTACCTGTTAATTTAACACCAATTAATTTTGGCATTTTCAATTCCCAAGCCATACCTGCCATTACATCAACTGCATCGGCACCACCAACTCCAATAGCTACCATTCCAAGTCCACCAGCGTTTGGTGTATGAGAATCTGTACCAATCATCATTCCTCCAGGAAATGCATAATTTTCTAAAACGACTTGATGAATAATACCGGCTCCTGGTTTCCAGAAACCAATTCCATATTTATTAGAAACTGATTCTAAAAAATTAAAAACTTCCGATGATTTATTAATTGCTTCATGTAAATCTGCTTTCGCACCAACTTTTGCTTGAATTAAGTGATCACAATGAACCGTAGACGGAACTGCAGTTTTCACTTTACCTGCTTGCATAAATTGTAATAACGCCATTTGAGCAGTTGCATCTTGCATTGCAACACGATCTGGCGCAAAATCTACATAAGATTCCCCTCTTGTGTATGCTACAGCAGGTTTACCATCAAACAAGTGCGCATATAAAATTTTTTCTGAGTAAGTTAAAGGACGACCAACAATTGTTCTAGCCGTATCAACACGTTCTTGCATTCTTGCGTAAACGCCTTTAATCATATCTATATCAAATGCCATAATAATTGGTTTTATTTTTTTTAAAAATATTCAAAAAATACACAACAATTTAGTTATTATTTTTCTAAACGAAGGTTAATATTTGTTAAGATATTTAATTTAAAATGATTCTAACTAAATGGTTTATGAATTTAATCAATATTACTTTCAAGCATATCCATACAAAATTGAAACTTTTTAATTTTTAATTCATAAAAGAATGTCAACCAAAATAATTGATTACAAAAAAGACGAAAAATCTGTAGTCATTTTGTAGACATATAAAAAAAATAGAGTAGCAACTATGTAGTATCCAAAACTTCTGGTTAATAGTTTTAAAAATTCATCTTTGTTAAAGAAATAACCAATAAAATAATCTCGCAAAATGTTCATCATTACCTCTACAACAAAGTATGAATATCTTTTGGCTACAGAAGATATTCCTTTCAAATCTAAAGATGGAAATCCACTTAAAATGGACATTTGTCAAGGTTATGCAGCGATGTTTTTTGGAAAAATCCCTTCTAATCCTTTGGGAAAAAAATATGCATATGTATATGAAACGACAACGAAAAGAATGTTATCATTAGACGAATGGACACCTGAAATTAAAAATTATTTTGAGCAAAGAAAGTCTGCTTACAAACTACCTTTTAAGTATAGATTTGGGTGGATTTATATCATTTTGGGGCTTTTCCTTCTTATTGTTTTACTATTCGCAGGACTTTTAACTTACTTAATGTTAATCACAAAAAAATAAATATTATGGGAAATTTAGAACAGAACAACAGAAGCTTGTATACATACGATGGAAGTGCACAAAACAACAAAGAAGAAGTGCAAAAATTAAAACAATTTAGCCAATCTCGGGTGATGATTTATGGACTTGTTGTACTCTTTTTTGTTTTTGTATCCGTAAGAACTTTTCTGAAAATTACGAGTTTAGAAAAACTGTATCCAAATGCAATTCCAGAAGAAATAATGAACGCATCGTTTAACAACCAAACCGCGTACGACCTTTATTCTAGCATCGGAAAATGGGGTTTTGTTGGTGCATTTTTACTTTTATCAATCATCGTTTTTCTTTTTATGATTAATCCGCATTTAAAAAACATAAAAGAATACAATCAATTTCTTAAAAAATAAATTATGAAAAAGTACATCCTGTTCATTTTAATGAATCTCGCCGTAATTTCTTGTCAAAATAATGGCGTAAATCCTCAAAAAACATTTGAAGTTTTAGGTTTAAGTTTAAACAAAATTCCATACAAATTCAGTCAACATTTCAAAGAAATCCGGGCACAGTATAAAAATGGTTCTTTAACCTATGTTACGAAAGATAACCAAGTAAAAAAAGGCGTTTCAGCAGAAGAATATGTTCAGAATATGTATCCAAGTATGTTCGATAAAGAAATTGAAGCCATTAATAATCTAAAAGTTAACGACGAAACTCGACCAATGCAAGCAGCGTCTTTAGACGTTTTCAATTATTCTAAAGAAGTTTACGAAACCGATATGTTGCGCATTGCAAAAATGATTGACGAAGGAAAAAGTGATCAAGAAATAGATGCTGCGATAGAAGAATTACAAAATACAAAAGGAGATATTATTGATGAAAAATTCAATAAAGCACACGATTTGGTATTTCCTTATGCCGATAAGAATGGAATTGAATATGATATTTTGGAATATCCAAACTAAAAAAATTACAGCTATGATTTTTTTGATAAAAGTAAAAACATAAACCAACAAAAAAGGCTGTCCAAAAACGAACAGCCTTTACTATTTATAACTTTAAATAATTTCTTAGTTAACAGAAATAGGTGTAAACTTTGTAAGGTTGATACCTTCTACAGCAGCTTTGTATTCTTCGATAGATGGCATTCTACCTAAGATTGCTGATAACACAACAACTGGTGTTGATGCTAATAAAGATTCTCCTTTTTTACCTTCTCTGTCTTCTACCACACGACCTTGGAAAAGACGAGTTGATGTTGCCAAAACAGTATCTCCTTTTTCTGCTTTCTCTTGGTTACCCATACATAAGTTACAACCAGGACGCTCTAAATACATAATGTTTTCGTATTCTGTACGTGCTACACTTTTTGGTAAAGCATCACTAAATTCGAAACCAGAATATTTTTGTAACATTTCCCAATCACCTTCTGCTTTTAATTCATCGATGATGTTATAAGTAGGCGCTGCAACAACCAAAGGAGCCTTAAATTCTACCTTTCCGTTTGCTTTTTCTACATTACGTAACATTTGAGAAACGATTTTTAAATCGTCTTTGTGTACCATACAAGATCCTACGAATCCTAAATCTACTTTTTTATCGTTTCCGTAAAAAGATAATTCGCGAATTGTATCGTGTGTATAACGTTTAGATACATCTGCATTATTTACATCTGGATCTGCAATCATTGGCTCTTCGATCAATCCTAAATCGATCACAACTTCTGCATAATATTTTGCATTTGCATCTGGCATTAAAGCTGGTTTGTCGCCAGATTTAATTTCTTCGATACGTTTGTTAGCTCTGTTAATTAAACCTTGAAGAACTTGGTTATGGTTGTCCATACCTTTATCTATCATGATTTGGATACGCGCTTTTGCAATTTCTAATGATTGAATTAATGTATCATCTTGAGAAATACAAATAGATGCTTTCGCTTTCATTTCTGCCGTCCAATCTGTAAATGTAAAGGCTTGATCTGCCAATAAAGTACCGATATGAACCTCGATAATACGACCTTGGAAAACGTTTTCTCCGTCAAATTGTTTCAACATTTGAGATTGTGTTGCGTGAACTACATCACGGAAATCCATATATTGATTCATTTCTCCTTTGAAAGTAACTTTAACAGATTCTGGAATTGGCATAGAAGCCTCTCCAGTTGCCAAAGCTAAAGCAACAGTACCAGAATCGGCACCAAAAGCAACACCTTTAGACATACGCGTGTGCGAATCTCCACCGATGATGATTGCCCATTCGTCAATCGTAATATCGTTTAATACTTTGTGAATAACATCTGTCATTGCAAGATATTCTCCTTTAGGATCACGAGCCGTAATTACCCCGAAGTCGTTCATAAACTTCATTAATTTAGGAATATTAGCTTGTGCTTTTTTATCCCAAACTGAAGCTGTATGACATCCTGATTGGTATGCACCATCTACGATTGGAGAAATAACTGTAGCCGCCATAGATTCTAATTCTTGAGCAGTCATTAAACCTGTAGTATCCTGAGAGCCTACAATATTAACTTCTACACGAACATCAGAACCAGCATGTAAAATTTTACCATCTGTAACACCAACAGCATTTTTGTTGAAGATCTTCTCAACAGCCGTTAATCCTTGACCTTCGATCGTTACCTCTTTAGAAGGAGCGAAAACTGGCGTAGCTGCGATACCTAAAACTTTAGCAGCAAATGTTTGAATTTTTTTACCAAAAACGATTGCGTAAGAACCACCCGCTTTGATAAATTCCATTTTTTGAGGAGTTAAAGATTTTGAAATATCAATCAATTCTTCTGCTCCGTTATATAATTTTTTTGTTTTCGTATTAATCGTTAAAACTGTACCAGTTGCTACAGAATAAACTTCTTCTAAAACAGGATCACCAGCTTCATTACGCACAACATTTCCGTTTGCATCTACTTTTTTAACCCAGTTTTTAAGGTCAATTCCGATACCACCAGTTACGTCAACTGTTGTTAAGAAAATTGGAGAAATTCCGTTTGTTCCACCTACAATTGGTGCAACATTAACAAAAGGAATATATGGAGATGCTTGTTTCCCTGTCCATAATGCCACGTTATTTACACCTGACATACGAGAAGAACCTACACCCATTGTACCTTTTTCTGCGATAAGCATAACGCTTACATCTGCATGTTGAGCTTCTAAAGCTTTAATTTCTTTTTGAGCTGCTGGCGAAATCATCGTTAATCCGTGTAATTCACGATCAGAACGAGAGTGCGCTTGGTTACCTGGCGATAATAAATCTGTCGAAATATCACCTTCTGCCGCGATGTATGTTACAATTTTTATTTCTTCTGCAACTGCTGGTAATTCTGTGAAGAATTCAGCTTTAGCATAACTTTCCAAAATTTCTTTTGCAAAAGCATTTCCAGCATTATAAGCATCTTTTAAACGCTCCATATCAGCATCGTATAAGAAAACTTGTGTTTTCAAAACTTCAGCAGCTTGTTTTGCATTTGCTTCGTTGCTACCTAATGCTAAATTCAAAAGAACATCAATAGATGGTCCTCCTTTCATATGAGACAATAATTCAAAAGCATAAGTTGGCGTAATTTCCGCAACTACTTCTTCTCCTAAAATAATTTCATTCAAGAAATTAGCTTTCACACCAGCAGCAGGAGTTGTTCCTGGCAATGTGTTATAGATAAAGAAATTAACAGAATCCTTGCGGTATTGATTGTTAACGTCTTTAATTTGTGCAATCACTTCGCTTAGTAATTCAGCACCATCAATTGGTTTTGGATGTAATCCTTGACCTTTTCTTTCTTCAATTTCTTTGATGTAATCCTCGTAAAGGCTCATAATCTATATCTTTTTAATTTCACAAACAGCTTCCATGCTCATCACATATTATCCATCTGTAAATCATAACAATAACACTTTATTCTGTTAATTTCAGAAATTTAATTCTCTTAAAATTAATTAAATCAAGACATCATTTTTATGAATGTTAATCTTTTATTTGTATACAAAAGTACGTTTATAGTAAGAATTTTTCATCAAAGAATGATATATTTTAGTTATATACTAATAATTTAGACTAATTACAAAAAAGTATTAAATTTCACTTTTACAAGGATTTAGCTCCTAAAAAATTCAAGTTAGAAATTTTAGGATAGTCAAAATATCAAGTTGATAATTTTTGGCATGATTATTTACGAAATTGAATTAATTCACAATTTTTAATATCTTAATTAGAAACATTATTTCTCTAAAATATTCTTCATTTTATTCACTTTTATATTCAATAAAATTTTTCTTAGATGAATAAATATTAAATAATATTTATAATTATACGTCTTTTATGAAAAATTATACAAGTTTTTACTAACTTTGCGCCCTTAATTCATTATTATAAATATGAAACTTTGGGACAAAGGTTTTACCATTAATGATAAAATCGAAAAATTTACTGTTGGTAAAGACAGAGAATTAGATGCACATTTGGCTAAATATGACGCACTTGCTTCTAAAGCACAGGCGAATATGTTGGCAAAAACTGGTTTGATTACAAACGAAGAAAACGATGCATTACAAATTGCTTTAGACGAAATTTTGGTGTTGATCGCGGAAAACAATTTTGAAGTTGGTGATGATTTTGAAGATATACATTCTAAAATTGAAGCTTTCTTAATTGAAAAAACGGGTGATGCAGGAAAAAAAATACATGTTGCGCGTTCGCGAAATGATCAAGTTTTAGTTGCAATTCAACTTTTCGAAAAAGAATATATTAAAGTTACAACTGAAAAAATCATCAATCTGATTGAGATTTTTCTACAAAAGGCAGAAGAACTTAAAAATAATTTACTTCCTGGTTACACACACTTTCAGGCAGCGATGCCAAGTAGTTTCGGAATGTGGTTTTCGGCTTATGCAGAAAGTTTATTAACAGATTTATACTTTTTTGAAGCGGCTTATAAAATTGCAGATCAAAATCCTTTGGGTTCTGGAGCAGGTTTCGGAACAAGTTTTCCTATTGACAGATTGCAAACAACACAGGAATTAGGTTTCTCAGAAATTTTGGTTTCTTCTGTTGGCGCACAAATGTTACGTGGAAAAACGGAAAAATCTGTTGCAACTGCTTTAGCAATGATTTGTGGAACACTATCTAAAATGTCGTACGATTTAGTCTTATACAATTCGCAAGATTTGGCGTTTGTAAAATTACCAAATGAGATGACAACAGGTTCGTCTATCATGCCACACAAGAAAAATCCTGATGTTTTCGAATTAACACGTGCACATTGCAATCGTATTCAGGCTTTGCCAAATGATATTATGATGACGATTAATAATTTGCCAAGTGGATATCACCGTGATTATCAAATTTTGAAAGAAATTTTATTTGAACCGATGATGCAATTTGATAATATTATTGATATTTTGACTTTTGCAATACCGCAACTTCAGATAAAAGATGATTACATCAATCAAGAAAAATATGACCCGATTTATACGGTAGAAAATATCAACGAAGCAATCAAAAACGGAACACCTTTCCGTGATGCTTACCGTGAAGTAGGACTTTCTGTAGAAAACGGAACTTATGTACCACACAAAGAATTTCAGACTTCGCACATCGGAAGTATTCATAATTTAAGATTAGATTTAATTTTTAATAAAATAGAGAAGTTTAAACTTGAAGCGCAGGTTTTGAAGTAAAATTGATCGAAAACAACTCTAAAAACTCCTTATTTCTTTTAGAATTAAGGAGTTTTTTATGTTTTTAAATTTTAGAATTTCGGAAAATTTCAACGTTTATATAATTGTATTCTAGATTTTTGTAAAATAGAAATTGATTTACAAAATAATTACAATTAATTTTTATTAAATCACGTCAAAATCATTCTAACTTTGACTCATCAAATAACAAATTTGTTTAATCGATTAAATTAAAAAAAATGAAAAAATTTTTCGCAGTAGTTGCAGTTGCAACTTTATCATTAGGAGCAGTATCTTGTGGAGAGAAAACTGAAGAAGCACCAGTTGAAGCACCAGCAGTTGATTCTACAGCAGTAGCAGTTGATTCTACAGCAGTAGTTGCTGATTCTACAGCAGTAGTTGCTGATTCTGCAGCAGTAGCAGCTCCAGCAGCTGATTCTACAGCAGTAGCTAAATAATTAGAGCGAAGCTAAAATATAAATGCGTTCAACATAGTTGAGCGCATTTTTTTTATGTTTAATTTTAAGATTCTATATACAAAACTAGGCTAACAAGACCCTTATAATCTTTATAAACCTCTATATCTGTTAAATATAAATCACTTAAATCGTGTCCCCAAATACCAAATTTTCCATCAGTTTCATTACGATTTAATAATCCTTCACGATTATTTACTGGAATAGTTTTTATTTTCGCAGTTTCTTCTTCTATTTTATAAATTTCTTTATACTTCTCCTGAATTGCTAAAATTAAATCTTTACGAGAAAAACCTTTATCATTTTCAAGTTTGTAGATAACTGATTTTTTGAGTGGATAATCTATAATTAATTGTACTTTTTTATCATTCAAAACAATTTCATCAGCATCAATAATATTATGAATAAATTTATCAGCATCATTTATAGAAATACCAACAATTGCTTCACTTCCGGAATCTTTTGCTTCTTCAGCTGTAGGATAACTTAGAATTGAAATGGTAGAAATCGGTTTGCCATAATTGGTCGGATTGAAACTAGACTCTTTTTCAGAAATTATTTTTTCTTGATTTTCTGCTGGTTTTGGTGTACAGCTGTAAATCAATCCAACAATAATAAGTAAACGAAATACAATATTCATAGAAGTAAATTTTTACTCTATTAAATTACATAAAAAATGGGAACCTTAAAGTAGATTCCCATCAAATTTTCCTGATTGTATTTTACGATCTAATTCCGCTTGTATATCCTCTAATACAGGACGAACAGTAGATTCTGGTATATCGGAAACTCTGATATACATTAATCCATCAATAGCGTCATTAAATTTCGGATCAACATTAAATGCGATTACTTTTGCATTTTGTTTGATGTATTTCTTAATCAAAACTGGTAAACGCAACATATTTGGCTCTAATTCATCAATTAGTTTATCAAATTTGTTCAAATCTGCTTCAGATTCATCAAAAATAAATTCTTTATCCTCTTCGCGAAGTTTTACTTTAAATTCATTTTTAGCACGTACATATTGTGCAACTGTAGAATCATAATAATGAGATTTCATAAACTCAATCATCAATGATTTTGAGAAATCTGAAAACTTATTACTAATACTTACTCCTCCAATTATAAATTTTTGATTCGGATTACGTAACGTAATATGCACAATTCCACGCCAAAGCAAAAACAATGGCATAGGTTTTTGTTGATATGCGCTTGTTACGAAAGCACGTCCCATTTCGATACACTTATTAAAGAATGGATGAATTTCTGGATCAAAATTGAATAATTCGTGAACATAAAAACCACTAATACCATACTTTTCATAAACCTCCGAACCAATTGCCATACGATATGCACCAACAATTTTATTTCCATCTTTATCCCATAAAAATAAATGGTGATAGTGATTATCAAAACGATCTAAATCGATTTCATCGTTTGTTCCTTCACCAATTTCTCTAAAAGTAATTTCTCGTAAACGACCAATTTCTCTTAAAATATTTGGAATATTCTCTGCTTTCGTAAAAAAGCATTCATAATTGTTATTTGTAAATAATAATGAATCTTCGTGACGATGTAAACCTTCAATATCCTTTAAAATTAATTCTAAATTAGTTTCAGAAACAATCGGCTTAACCTTTTTATTTGAGGAAGATAAACTTGGTAAATTCGGAATTTTCAACTCTATATTTGAAGGATTTTTAAGAACCTCCGTAAAGCTTCGTTTTTTATTATAATAAGACGAAAGCATATATGTTTTCTTTCTCAAAAAGTCTGAAAAATCTCCAATCAACGAATGTTCGTCCTGTTGTTTTTGCAAAATTGGTTTCCCAATACGAATCTGAATAGGACGCGTTCTTTTTTTAACCATTTCCGAAGGCAACATTGCTGTCTGAAGATCGGGATGCATTTTTGCAACTCTATAAAAAACATTGCTATTTTTTGCTCTAAAAAACATTGGAACAACTGGCACCTTTGATTTTTTGATCAATTTCATTACTGATTCTTGCCACTGACGATCGGTAATTTTACCTTCATCATCACGATAAGAAACTTCACCAGCTGGAAATATCCCCAAACAACCACCATCACGTAACAACTTCAACGCATCGCGCATACCTGCAATACTACTGTATGCATCTTTACGCGTTTCGAATGGATTTACGGGAATAATCATTGGATCTAAAGGTTTTATTTTCTGTAAAAGAAAATTACCCATGATTTTAAAATCTGGACGAATTTTTGACATCATGTGCATCAAAATAATTCCATCTAAAGCCCCAAGTGGATGATTAGAAATAATAATAAATGGACCGTCTTTCGGAATCCTTTTTAAATCTTCTTCGTGTATTTCATAATCCACGCCCAAATCATCAATTAAATAATCTAAAAACGGTGAGCACTCTAAATGTTTCCCACGATTATAGATTTTATTTAGTTGATCTAATCTGGTGATTTTTTTCAATAACCAAGCTGCAGGCTTCCCTATTATTCCTAATTTTGAAAGACCTGTAGCCGAATATATATCCTGTGTAGTAACTAAACTCATTTAAGATTTTACAACTATTTGTAATGTTTCGCGTACAGTTTGACGCAAAAGTTCTTTTTCCTTTGAAATAACTTTGTCTGATTGATCATCAAAATGACGAATCGTATATAAAAGCACATCGTTTTCTTCATGCACTTTATATGCATTATTCATATCTGAAACAAATTTTTGCAAGTTATCATATTTATCCTCTAAACATAAAGATAATGAAATTGCTGAATTTTGCATCAAATTTACTTTTATTTGATAGTCGTATAATTTATTGAAAATTCCACTCAACTTGTCCTCTGTAATAAAAGAAAAATCTTTACTTGATAAACGAATTAAATGTTGTTCGCGTTTCAAAATAAAACAAGGTACGTTAGGCTCTAAAGGTTGTCCTTTTGCCACTTCTGTTCCTGCTTCCGTTGGATTTATAAATGATTTTACAAAGAAAGGAATCTCTTTCTGTTGCAAAGGTTGCAATGTTTTTGGATGAATAACAGATGCACCATAATAAGCTAATTCTATTGCTTCTTCGTAAGAAATATGATTCAATAAAATTGTTTCATCAAAGTAACGTGGATCAGCATTTAAAACACCTGGTACATCTTTCCAGATTGTCATACTATCTGCATTTAAACAATACGCAAAAATAGCTCCAGAATAATCTGAACCTTCTCTACCTAATGTTGTTGTAAAAAAGTTAGGATCAGAACCTAAAAATCCTTGTGTAATGTAGAATCCTGTTTTTGATAATCTCGAAATACTTTCTTCTGTCAATTTCCAATCAACTTTTCCTTCGCGGTAAGTATTGTCTGTTTTGATATAATCGCGTACATCTAACCATTCATTTTTTACTTGAATAGAATTAAGATACATACTGATGATTTTTGTTGAGATTAATTCTCCACAACAAACAATTTGATCATAAACATAACTGTAATTTGGCGATTTGTTACGTCTTAAAAACGAAATGATATCATCAAAAAATTGAGAAATCTCGTTAGAAACCTCATCCGCATTTTCAAACAATTCTTTCGCTAAATCCAAATGTTGCAATTTAACAGCATTTATTGTCTTCTCGAAATCTTCGTTTTCAAAATAGCGTTTGACTACTTCTTCCAATGCATTTGTTGTCTTGCCCATAGCAGAAACAATCATACATGTATTCTCGTAACCTACTGATTGCAGTAAATCTGCAACATTTCTAACGCCGGCTGCATCTTTTACGGACGCACCACCGAATTTGAAAACTTTCATTTCTATCTAATTTTTTGTAAAATATTAACTTGCAAATATAACCAAAGTAAAAATTATATATTGACCGATTTTAATTAAATCAAAAAATAAATTTTAAATATGATTTTCATGTATTTAGAACAATTTCAAACGTTTGAAATGATTGAAAATTGAGTTTTTATTCCGATATTTGACAAGCAAAACACAGTTATGGCAACAAATTCTCATCAAACTCTTGGAGAGTTTATTATTGAAAATCAAGAAGATTTTATCTATTCTACTGGAGAGCTTTCTCGACTACTGAGCTCAATAAAATTAGCAACAAAGGTTGTTAACTACAAAGTAAACAAAGCCGGATTAGTTAATATTTTAGGCGAATTTGGTAATGAAAATGTACAGGGCGAAAAACAACAAAAATTAGACGTTTTCGCAAACGACACTTTTATCGAAACTTTATCGCAACGTGAAGTAGTTTGTGGTATCGCGTCCGAAGAAAACGAAGATTTTATCGAAATTAAAGGCGCAGAACATTCTAAAAACAGTAAGTATGTTGTATTAATTGATCCATTGGATGGATCATCTAATATTGATGTTAATGTTTCTGTTGGTACAATTTTTTCTATTTATCACCGTGTTACAGAAACAGGAACGCCCGTTACTTTAGAAGATTTTTTACAACCCGGAAACAAACAAGTTGCTGCGGGTTATGTAATTTACGGAACATCGACAATGTTGGTTTATACAACAGGAAATGGAGTGAATGGATTTACTTTGAATCCAGGAATCGGAACTTTTTATCTTTCTCATCCAAATTTGAGAATTCCAGAAAATGGAAATATTTATTCTGTTAACGAAGGTAACTATGTTAAATTTCCACAAGGTGTAAAAAACTACATCAAATATTGTCAAGCTGATGAGGGAGATCGTCCTTATACTTCTCGTTACATTGGATCTTTATGTTCTGACTTTCATAGAAATATGTTGAAAGGTGGAATTTATATTTATCCTTCTGGAACAAATAATCCTTACGGAAAACTACGTTTATTATATGAGTGTAATCCGATGGCTTTTATTGCAGAACAAGCTGGTGGTAAAGCTTCTGATGGTTTTCAACGTATTATGGATATCGAACCTACAGAGTTACATCAACGTATTCCTTTCTTTTGTGGATCAAAAAATATGGTCGAAAAAGCTGAAGAATTTATGCGTCGTGAAGAATTGAAATAATTTTCTAAATGTATATAACAAAAAAATCCGCTCGATGAGCGGATTTTTTTGTTATATAATTAATCAAATCGATTAAGGAATTGCAATTCCTGGATAATTACCTGGATATACGTGTCTTAATGTTGATTGATATTTTCTGTTAATTGCATCGATAAACATATTAGCAACAATTGCATAACCACTTCCTGTTAAATGAACACCGTCTAATGAAAACGCTCCTCCAGAAACAAATGTAGTTGTATATGTTTGTCCATAATATTTAATTCCTGATACTGAACTTAACTTTTTCATTTCTGTGTATGCATCAACTAATGCTAAGTTATTAGCCGTAGCTATTTCAGCAATTGCAGCATTGTATTTAATAACTGCAGCTTCAGCTTTCGCTGTTTCTTTCGCTGTTAAAACATATTTATCCTCTAAAGGAGTTTGTGTACCTACTCCTTGTCTTAATAAACTTAATGCTGTTAAAACGATTAAATCTTTAGACGTTGTTTGACGATAATTTGGTAATCCTAAAGCTGCTAAATTCGTTAAATCTTTATCCAAAATTACAGCTCCATTAACAGCTGTACCTGCTGTAAACTTGATTAAACGTTGTTGATATTCAGCATCTGAAAGTAATCCTGCAGCTTTTGCTTGACCCAACCCTGCATTATATTTACCATAAGCTTGCGCAGACATCAAAGCCGTTACTTGTACATCTGTTAGTCCAGAAATAGGTGTTGCAGGAACAGTTGTAAAATATGGAATTGCTGTAACAGAAGGAATATTCGCAATAACACCTCCCTTAGCTCCTCCAGCTTTCATTGCTGCTGCAATACCAGCTATAGAGTTTTTAACAACTGCAAC
Source organism: Algoriella sp. (assembly GCF_036647415.1). NCBI lineage: Bacteria > Pseudomonadati > Bacteroidota > Flavobacteriia > Flavobacteriales > Weeksellaceae > Algoriella > Algoriella sp. Next base: position 13,084 of record NZ_JAVXKG010000020.1, on the reverse strand, counting down.
GTTAGAAATATCTCCAGAAGCATAAGTTGCCGCTGCTACATTTCCTGTTTCATTGTGATCTAAACCAACTCCTCCACCTGTTGCATAACCTAACACATCGTTATTACCAATCCACAATGAATAGAATGTTGGTTTCTGATCTGCTGCTTGAGAAACAACAGATGTTGTCGCACTATTAGAGAATCTAAAAAAGTATGGATTTGCAGTACCTGCTGCAATTCCTGCTTGGCTACCGTAACCTGGCGCTAATAAATGATAAGATTTGGCACCTGGTACTCCCATATTTTGATATGGTCCAGCAGCAGCAACATTGTCTAATGCTGCACCAGGAGCTGTTGCTACAGGAGTTAAAGCTCCTCCAACAATTTTTAATTCTAGTTTCCCTGGAAATAATCCTCCAAAAGAAGCATTATTAAATCCTCCTACATCATTTGGCATATAAGGAATTTTAAACTCTCCTCCACCTGCAGCTTTCATTTGTCCTGCAATGATATTTGGGTAAGAATTTTCTTGTCCAGATCTGTATAAAGCATTATCTCTATAACCAGAAGTTAATGAATTTCCTAAAGCGATATATTTTGTAAAGTCTGCATTACCTTTTGTTACTTGAAAATCTTCTACTGGATTTTCAAAATCTTGACTACAATTGAACATTGTAGCAGCTAATGCAACTAAAACTAGTTTATTAATATGTTTCATTTTTAGTATTATTTAAGGTTATACGATACTCCTAAACCAAAGTTTATTGCGCGTAATTTTACATCTCCAGAAAAATTTTGTTGAATGTTGTTAACGTGTCTTTCGTCACCTTGAACATAAGAACCAAATAAATCTAAATTAAATCCTGAACTAAATTTAAATCCTAAACCTGCTGAAACTGAGTTTAAGTTTGCACTAGGTGTTTCTGATGACCAATAAGAAGCTGGCACCGGAGATTTGTCATGATAGTAACCTACACGTCCTGTAATCATATCACTGAAAGTATATTCAGCTCCAAAACGTAATAGTGTATTATCTTTCCAGTTTTTAGTCGATGTTGATGTATAAAAAGTATTTGATGCGTCATTGTATAACGTAATATCTAAACTTTTGTAACGTGTCCAATTTTGCCAAACGATATCTCCAAAAATCTCTAATTTCGGTAAAACTTTGTAAGACATTCCGAAAGTAAACTCAGATGGTAATGGTAAAACAGTTTTCCATTGATCTGTGTTGAACGGTACATTGTTCGCAATTCCAGATGGAACTCCTGTCCATGTAACATCTCCTTTGTTAGCTGATATGTCTACATTAGAACGGTATGCAATACCTACTCCAAATTTATCTGACGGCTTAAACATTGCACCAATGTTAAATCCTAATCCGTGAGCATCTTTATCTTCTAATTTTAATTTAATATCATTTCCAGAAACAGATTGTACTCTTTCTAATTTTGCTGTACCATGAGAATAAATAAATCCAACTCCAATACTAAACCAATCATTAAAACGATAAGCTACAGTTGGTTGAATATTAAATGCTTTTAGATCTATATGTGTAATATTCGATTTATTTTGCCAATCTTCTGGCCATGTAACAGAACTACCAAATGGAGTAGAAACACTAACACCTACTGCTAAATCATCTGTTGGTTTATAACTTACAGCCAAATACATTGGTGTACCCATTTTACTATCTGTTTCTGCTGATTGCAATGTACTTGGATCTTGCCATTTTACATCTGTCATTACACCAAATCCACCTACTGCAATGCTTAGTTTACTATCAACAAAAGCCAGACCTGCAGGGTTATAAAATGCCACACTTGCATCATGTGTTTGTGTAGCCGAAGTCCCTCCCAAAGCTGCTTGGCGAACTCCCTGTAAAGCAACACGGTAACCACCTGCAAAAGCAGAAGATGATAAACCGATTAATGCCAAGGTTAAGAAAATTTTCTTCATATTTTTTGTTCGTTTAAATTAATACCTTTTAACAAAAATAACATAATTTTATAATAATGTTATGTTAACATAGTAATTTTTAAAAAAATCTTTATTATCAAGGTTTATCCCTCAATTTTTAACTGTGTAAAATATACACTATTAATAAATTTCTTTTAATTTTTCTGATATTACATACCCTTCAGACCAACACGCTTGAAAATTAAATCCGCCAGTTATTGCATCAATATTCAAAACTTCGCCAGCCATAAATAAGTTGGGTATTTTTTTGGATTGCATCGAGTGAAAGTCAATTTCTTTTAAATCAACTCCACCAGCTGTTACAAATTCATCTTTGAATGTACTTTTTCCGTTTATAGCATATCTACCTTGACATAGTTCTGTTGCAATTGCTTCTAGTTGTTTTTTAGATAAATCTGCATAAACTTTATTCTCATCAATATTGCAATAATTAAGAATACTAATCCAGAAGCGTTTCGGAAAATCGAATGGATTATTTTTATGGACATTTTTCTTCGCGTCAACTTGTTTTTTATCATTCAAAAAAGTAAAAACTTCTTCTTTAGATTGATTAACAAAATTTATTTCGATATCAAATTTATATGCCGATTCACTCAATTTTAAAGCTCCCCAAGCAGATAAACGCAAAATTGCAGGTCCACTAAATCCCCAATGCGTAATTAACATTGGACCTTCAGCTTCTAGTTTTTGATTGATAATTTTTACTTCAGCTTGCTCAAAAGAAATACCCATCAAACCTTCTATACGAGGATCTTTACAATTAAAAGTAAATAATGATGGTACAGGATTAACAATTTTTAATCCCATATTTTTTAAACTTTTCCAGAATTTTGGTGTACTACCTGTTGTTATAATTACAGTTTCGAAAAAATGTATTCCTGATTTGGTTGTTAATTCATAACCTCCCTCCACTTTAGCAATTTCTTGTACTCCGTCAGAAAAATTTAATTGAACTTTATTTTGATCAACAGCTTTAGTTAAAGCCTCTATAATTGACAAAGACGAGTCGCTTTCTGGAAAAACACGGTTATCGTCTTCTATTTTTAATGCAACTCCACGATCATCAAACCAAGCCATTGTATCGCCTGGTTGAAAAGTATAAAAAACACCTAATAATTCTTTCTTTCCACGCGGGTAGAATTCGACCAAATCCAATGGATCAAAACATGCATGTGTTACATTACATCTTCCTCCTCCAGATACACGAACTTTTTGAAGTGGTAAATTGGCTTGTTCAAACAATACAGTTTGTTGTCCGACAGTTTTTCCGAGGTTTGCAGCAACAAAATATCCTGCTGCACCACCTCCAACAATGGCTATTTTTTTCACGAGACAAAGGTATAATTTTTATTTATAACACTTTTTTAGATGATTTTTAGTAAAATACAAGTATAGAAAAAAGGAAATGTTTTTCAACATTTCCTTAAGCTTTACGTTCGTGAAAGACGAACAATGGTGTAATATTTTTATTGGCGATTTTTTTAGTAAATCCTGGCGAAAATATTTTATCAAAAAATCCTTTATTGCGACTTACAACAGTTAATAAATCAATCTTTTTATCTTTTATAAAATCTAAAACTGCATTTACTGGGTCAGCATCGTGATAGATTTCGAAAACAACAGGATCATTTTCAAATTGATTTTCCCAATCTTTAAGTGCTTGAAGATTAAACTTACCATCTTTCGAAACATGCATACAATGAATTTTTGCTTTGTGACGATTCGCTATTTCTATCAAATATTTGAGTGCATCTTTATCTTTTTGGTCAAAAACGGTTGTAAAACCAATATTTTTAAAGCCTTGAAAAGACATTCCTTGCGGTACACTTAGAATTGGAACTTTGAGCGATGTAATAACATTGATTGTATGCGAGCCAAATAGCATTTTCTCAAAACCAGAATTACCGTCTGTTCCCATAACAACAAAATCGACACTTTCTTCTTCTATTGTTTCACGTAAGATGTATAGAAAATTTCCTTCTTCGAGGATAAATTTCATCGGAATCTCACTTAATTGATTGTCTTCTGCTATTTTTCTTAATTGTGGAATATTATCTTTAAAATTCTCAAAACTTCCCATTTCTACTGTTTCATAAACATTCTGAATTAGGCCAGCACTCAAACTTCCCGTTATCATTGGCAACTCATAAACATGCATTATATAAACTTGTGCATCTATACTTTTAGCTAAATTCAAGGCGTAAAGAAAAGCATTGTTGGCTGTTTCTGAAAAATCGGTTGGGAATAATATTTTTTTCATTTTTTTAGTGTTTTGTATACTCAAGTTACAAATAATTTTATATCAGTAACAAAAAAAAGCTCAATCTATTTTACACAGACCGAGCTTTTTAAAAGAATTAGACTATTCTATTCATGAAAAACAAATAAAGGAATACTATTTTGTGATAAAATTTTCTTTGTAAAACTTGGTGAAAATAATTTTTCAAAAAAACCTTTATTAGTGCTTACAACAGTTAAAATATCTATTTTTTCTTCTTTTATAAATTCTAAAACAGCATCTACAGACTCATCTGCTGTATATATAGAAAAATCGACTGGCTCGTCTTTGTAATAATCTTTCCAATGATTAAGTGTTGGTATATCATAATTACCATCTTTCGAAACATGTAAACAATGTACTTTTGCTTTGTATCGGTAGGCAATTTCTGTTAAGTAGTCTAAAGCTTTTCTATCTTTATCTTGAAAAACTGTTGTAAAACCAATATTATTTATTCTTTTATATTTATAATTATGAGGAATACTTAGAATCGGAATTTTAAGATCTCGGATGGCATTCATCGTATTCGAACCAAAAATAACTTTCTCAAAGCCTGTATTTCCTGTAGTTCCCATTACTACGAAATCTATTTTTTCTTCTTCTATAATTTTTGGTAAAACGTATGTAAGCATACCTTCTTTTACTACAAATTTTAAATCTACATTTGTAAATCCATTATCTTCTGCTAATTTTCTAAGACCTGGAATACTTTCTTTTAAATTTTCAAAATTATTCAGTTCTATTGTATCATACACATCCTGTAAAATCACGGCATCAACTCCTCCACTAATCATTGGATATTGAAAAGCATGAAGTACATATAGTTCTGCATTTTGATTCTCTGCTAAATTCAAGGCGTAAATAAAAGCATTATTTGCGGTCTCTGAAAAATCTGTTGGAAATAATATTTTTTTCATAATATATCTGTTTTATAGCTTATTAAAGGTACAAAATTTACAGATGAGGTTTATTAATTTGATGTTAAATATTATTGTTTTTCTTAATTTCTATTCATTAAAAATATTATCCTTTATCCACTAAATACTTATCCGTAACTTTGCAATTACAAAAAATTGATTACAATGGAGAACACCTATTTTCAGAAAACCAGCGTACGTTGGTCTGATTTAGATGCAAATAGACATTTAGCCAACGCGTCTTACATGAATTTCACAAGCTTTGCGCGTATTTCTTTTCTTAGAGATTATGGTGTTTCAATGCAAAATTTGGGAGAATATGGGATTGGACCTGCAATTTTGCACGAACAATTTTCATTTTTCAAAGAAGCAATGGAAGGTGAAGACATTTACATTACGGTAGAAATTGGCGGAATGTCTGAGGATGGAATGATTTATCAATTTATTCATAATTTGTATAACCAAGATGGTACACATCTTTGTCATTCGGAATTGACAGGTGTTTGGTTTTCGATGGTGAAACGAAAAATGCAAGCTCCACCAACAGAAATGTTAGAAAATATAAAAAAATCATTTGAAGGAAAAACGATAAAAACGTTGTCAAAACAAGATATTATCAACTTACCATTTCGTTCAGAAAATGTAGATCCTTCAATTTTTACTCAAAAATAAACCGATGTTAGAAGATAAAAATGTTTCAAAAACAAGTTTAGCCGAAATTGGCGAATTTGGTTTAATCAATCAAATAAAAGAAGGTTTTCCAATTAAGTTAGAAAGCTCTATCAAAGGAATTGGTGATGATGCTGCTGTTTTAGATTACAAAAAAGAAAAAGTTGTTATCTCTACAGACATGTTGGTAGAAGGCGTTAGCTTTAATTGGAGTTATATGCCGTTGCGCCATTTGGGTTACAAAGCGGTTGTAACAGCTATTAGTGATATTTTGGCAATGAATGCAATTCCGAAACAAATCTTAGTTTCTATTGCGCTTTCTAATCGTTTTACGATAGAAGCTGTAGACGAAATTTATAACGGAATGAAATACGCATGTGACAAATACGAAATTGATATTGTTGGTGGTGACACGACTTCGTCTGTTCATGGTTTAATCATTAATATGACAGCCGTTGGTTCAGCTCCAGAAAAGGATTTGGCTTACCGAAATGGCGCGAAAGAAAATGATTTAGTTGTTCTTTCGGGAGATTTGGGTGCAGCATTTCTTGGTTTACAAGTTTTAGAACGCGAAGCACAAGTAACTAAAGTTAACCCAAATAATCAGCCAGATTTAGAGCAATATTCATATTTAGTAGAACGTCAACTGAAACCAGAAGCGCGTTTGGATATTGTAAAATTGTTGAAAGAATTGAAAGTAAAACCAACTTCTATGATTGATATTTCGGATGGATTATCTTCAGAAATCATTCATTTATCAAAAGAAAGTGGTGTTGGATTTAATATTTACGAAGAAAAAATTCCATTAGATTCTTCTGTTATTCGTACAGCCGAAGAATTTAAAGTTAATCCTATTACATGCGCGTTGAGTGGCGGTGAAGACTATGAATTATTATTTACAATCGATCAAAAAGATTTCGAGAAAATAAAAGGAAATCCACACTTAACAGTGATTGGACACGTAACAGGTAAAAACGAGGAAAATTATTTGATTACACGCGGAAGCGAGCAAATGGTTCCAATTACAGCACAAGGCTGGGGAATTGAAACGGAAGAAGAATAAAATTTTAAGTTGATGTGAGAATTAGACAATTCAACTTCATCTAAAATAATAAAATCAAAAAGCATTCAAGAAATTGGATGCTTTTTTGGGTTGAAATAATATACTATATAGAAATATCAGAATTTTTCTGATTATTTATCAACAATTATTTTTTATATTTATAAATATTAGCAACATGTACACCACTAATTTTCCCATCAATTCTTACAACTATATTATCTTTATTAATAAATAAAATAAATATGTCAGGATTCAAATCTTTGTCATAATTTAAATCCTCTTTACTAACTTGAATAAATCCATTATCCTTAAGACTTTCAATGTAATTAATTAATAATGAAGGGTTAGATGGTATGTATTTTACACCAGTTAAAATATTATTATCATCTTTCGTTAGATATATTAATTCTTCTACATCCTTATTGACATCTTTATATTTATAATAATATTCTATAGAACCTTCTTTATATATAGCTTTATGAAAACCTAAGGAGTTGGTAAGATTATTTTCTATTAGTTCAGCATTAAACCCAATAAATTTATCGGAATTTTTAATAGATTGAGAATAAGTTATTATACTCGTTAAAAATAATATTGTTGAGTAAAATTTCATAATTGAATTTTTAAAAATTGAGCAAGACTTGTAATTACTATATAATTGATTAAATTAAATGATAAAAATTTTATTTACAAAGTGGAGAACAAATGTAGTAATATATAATACATAACATTATAATATTCCTTTATTAATTACAATCAAAACTTATTATTTTTCAATCATCATTACTACAATTACCTTTATTAAAATAACATCAATTTAATGTAAAACAAAAAAAGCTCGAACCAATAAGTTCGAGCTTTTATATTTTTAGCGTTTTCGCGTCAAGTTAGCAATTAAGCTAATGGTTCAACTGAAACGTAAGATCTATCGTTACGTTTTTTAGTGAAAACTACTTTTCCGTCAACTAAAGCGAATAATGTGTGATCTTTACCGATTCCTACATTATCACCAGGATGATGTTGTGTACCTCTTTGACGAACAATAATGTTACCAGCGATTGCTGCTTGTCCACCAAAAATTTTAACACCTAAACGTTTCGAATGTGATTCACGACCATTTTTCGAACTTCCGACCCCTTTCTTATGTGCCATTTCGTTTTGTTTTTAAGAGTTAATAATAAATTAAAGCCAATCTTAACCGATTGAAGCTACTTCAATTTTAGTGAATTGTTGACGGTGACCGTTAGACTTTTGGTAACCTTTTCTTCTTTTCTTTTTGAAAACGATTACTTTGTCTCCTTTCACGTGTTCAACGATTTTAGCTACGACAGTAACTCCGTCTATAACTGGGGCGCCGACAGTGATTGCTCCGTTATCAGTCAATAAAACACGGTCGAATTTTACTTCGTCACCTGCTTCACCAGCCAAACGGTTTACAAACAATTGTTGGTCTTTTTCAACTTTGTATTGAAGCCCTGCTATCTCTACAATTGCGTACATAAATTAATGTTTAAATAAAAATTGACTGCAAAGATAATCTTTTTTTTGAATTTAAATACTTGAATTGATTGAAATTTAATCAGAAAGAAATTTAAACTATGATATTTCTTCTATTTGGATTAATTAAAAATTAGGTATCTTTGTGACTATTTAATACCATAAATGTAATGGAAGGATTGGTTGAGGAATTTACTTTAAGAGATTTAAAAATAGGCGAAATTGCAGAAGTTAGCGGTTATAATACCGAAGATATTCCTGCAAAATTATACGAAATGGGCTTTATCCCAGGAACTAAATTACAAATAAGAAACAAGGCGCCATTTGGTGGACCAATTTGTATTAGTATCGTAACAAACAAGTCTGTTTTAGCACTGCGCAGAAATGAAGCAGACAAAATCTTGATTAATAAAAAATAAATGACTCACTATAAAATTGCCTTAGTCGGTAACCCAAATGTAGGTAAAACTTCTGTTTTTAATAAACTTACAAATCTTCGTCAAAAAGTAGGAAATTATCCTGGTGTAACGGTTGAGAAACGCGTAGGAAATATAGAACGTAACGGAAATAAATTTCAGATTACAGATATGCCAGGTACATATACCATGTATCCTAGCTCTTTGGATGAAGAAATTGTTTTCAAAATTCTTGGAGATAAAACAAATGCTAATCACCCAGATTTAGCTGTTGTTGTTGGTGAACCTTTGAATTTGAAACGCTCTATTTTATTGTATCAACAAGTAAGAGATTTAGGCGTTCCTGCAATTTTCGTTATCAATATGATGGATGAAATTGACAGTAAAGGACTTCATATTGACATCAAAAAATTAGAAGAATTTTTACAAACCAAGATTTATCTTACAAATGCACGTACAAGCAAAGGTCTTGATGAGTTGATAAACGCATTAACACAACCTGCGCAAGCATATAAACCAATGTTAGAGATTCCTTCAGAATTTTCTAACCCAATACAACAAGTAAAAGAAAAATTTAATGTTGAATCAGATTATTTGGCTTGGCATTATCTTTCGCAAAAAGAAATTCCGTTTATTTCGCAAGAGGAACAACAACAATTAGATGCCTTAAAAAAAGAATTAAATCTAATTCCTCGTCGTTTACAAGTAAAAGAAACATTAGACCGTAATAAATTTCTTGAAGAACGTTTAGATTCTATTATTACATACGACTTCAAAGGAAATGAAACTTTTACAGATAAAATTGATAAAATTCTTATTCATCCAATTTTAGGATATTTAATTTTCTTCGTTATTTTATTAGTGATGTTTCAAGCAGTTTATGCTTGGGCAGCACCTTTGATGACGATGATTGAAGATTTATTTGGTTGGATTGATGAAAAAGCAATCACTTTAATTCCAGAAGGTCCAATCAACGATATTGTTGCAGGAGCAATAATTCCTGGTATAGAAGGAATCGCTGTTTTTGTTCCACAAATCGCCATTTTATTCCTTTTTATATCTATTATGGAAGAAACAGGCTATATGAGCCGTGTTGTTTTTTTAATGGATAGATGGTTAAAACCTTTCGGATTAAGTGGAAAAAGTGTGGTTCCATTAATTTCTGGAGTTGCATGTGCCGTACCAGCAATTATGTCTGCGCGAAACATAGAGAATAATAAAGAACGATTGTTAACCATTTTGGTAACACCGTTTATGACATGTTCGGCTCGTTTACCAATTTACATTGTATTGATCGCCTTGGTGATTCCTGATGAAAAAATACTTGGATTAAATTATCAAGCTTTAGCTCTTTTTATCATGTATATTTTGGGTGTTTTAGGAGCATTAGGAAGCGCTGTTTTATTGAATTTAATTATAAAAACGAAACATAAAAGTTACCTTATCTTAGAAATGCCAACATACAAACTTCCAGATTGGAAGAATGTTTTTATCAATGTTTGGGAAAAAACTTTAGGATTTTTGGTAGATGCAGGTAAAATTATTTTTGCAATTTCTATTATTCTTTGGGTTTTAGGATCTTTCGGACCCGGTGAACAATTTAACAATGCAGAAGAAATTGTAAAGGCTAATAACCCAAAAATGAATGAAATAGATTTGACAAACGAAATTGCTTCTTATAAATTAGAACATTCATATCTTGGTAGATTAGGCTCTGTTATAGAACCAGTTGTAGAACCGTTAGGATACGATTGGAAGATGGGAATTGGACTAATTTCTTCATTCGCTGCACGTGAAGTTTTTGTCGGAACAATGTCTACAGTTTACAGCTTAGGAGAAGTTGATGTAGAAGATGAAGGACAAAAAAACAGCTTACTTCAACGAATGAAATCAGAGATTAACCAAAATACAGGAGAACCTGCATATAATTTTGCAACAGGAATTTCTTTGTTATTATTTTACGCTTTCGCTATGCAATGTATGAGTACAATTGCAATTGTAAAACGTGAGACAAACTCATGGAAATGGACCTTATTACAAACAGGATTTATGACTGGTTTTGCATATTTAGTAGCTTTTATAGCTTATCATTTATTAAAATAATTAATATGGACAATATTTGGATACAATATATTTTTATAGCATTTCTTTTCGGATTTGCTGTTTGGTATGTTTTCAAACTTATAAAAAACTCATTTAGTTCAGGTAAAAGCGGTGGCTGCTCCAAAGGTTGCGGCTGCTCTAATGATAAAGAAGATTTACAAAAAAAGGCTAATTAAAATTAGCCTTTTTTTTATTTCAATATTTCGGAGTAAATTTACTAAAACAATAAAATTGAGAAAAACGTTTATTTTATTGATTTAATAATAGTTATATTTTAATTAATCCGAAAATAATTTAAAAAAATGAACACTTGGGTAATTGTTTTAATCGTTGTAAGTTGTGTAATTGTTTTAGGTTTAATCTATTACTTCCTAACAAAGAAAAGTAATCAAACAGAACAAAGTAATTCTTTAACAGAAAATACGACAACCAACAAAACTGAAGTAGTTAGAGAAACTTTATCGAATACTGTAAAAATAGAGGAAGATAAAAAGACAGAAGCCTTAACACAGGAAAATATTAAAACAACTACTAATCAAGAAATAATACAAGAAGAACCTCAATTATCAATCAATATTTCTTCTAAAACAGAGAAAATTCTTCTACGAAAATTAGAGTTATTCGAGAAAAACAAAGGATTCATCAAGAAAGATATTAATTTATCTTCTTTAGCAAAACAGTTTGAAACGAATACAAAATACTTATCAGAAATAATAAAAACACATCGTCAAAAACAATTCAACAATTATTTGAACGAATTACGCATAAACTACATTGTTGATCGACTAAAAAACGAACCAAAGTATATTAATACAAAAATCAGTTATTTGGCAAGCGATTGTGGATTTACTTCGCACAGTACCTTTACAACAATTTTTACGCAAATAACAAACGAATCTCCATCTATTTTTATGAAAAAAATTAAAGAAGAAAGATTAAATTCATAATTCTTTAATTTAAAAATATTAATAACTCATTTTAAATAACTTAAACAATATTAGTCAAATAATTACATACAATTAACATACACCAGCTATATAAAATAATAGATTAATTATTATTCTGATTTTTTTATTCTTATCAAAGCAATTATCTTTAAAATAAGATTAAATCATATGCGAAAAATAGAACCAAATATTCTTGCCGAAAAGATAAAAGAAGGAGATCGTTATGCACTTTCAAAAGCAATTACTTTAGCGGAAAGTAATCGTTTAGATGATTTAAAATTAGCCCACGAAATTATTAGTCTATTACCAACATCCAAAACTTCAAAACGAATTGCCATAACTGGAATTCCAGGTGTAGGAAAAAGTACTTTTATAGAATCTTTAGGAAAATATATCATTAATCAAGGTCAAAAAGTTGCTATTTTAGCTATCGACCCAAGTAGTTCTTTGTCAAAAGGAAGTATTTTAGGCGATAAGACGAGAATGGAAGATTTGTCTCGAGAAAATAATGCTTTTATCCGTCCAAGTGCTTCTAATGGCTCTTTAGGAGGTGTAACATCTCGAACATACGAGGCCATTTTATTATGCGAAGCGGCAGGTTTTGAAACTATATTGATAGAAACTGTAGGCGTTGGACAATCTGAAACTTTGGTAAATGAAATTTCTGATTTATTTTTATTCTTACAATTACCCGGTTCTGGTGATGATTTACAAGGAATAAAACGAGGAATAATGGAAATGGCGGATTTAATCTTCGTTAACAAGTCTGACTCGTTCCAAGAAAAGCTTGTAAAAGATGCTAAATTAGACATTGTACGCTCTTTACAATTTTTACCAACAAAGTCTTCACAATGGAAAAGAAAATCGATTATAGGCTCTGGTTTAATAGGAAAAGGTGTTCCTGAATTATGGGAAATGGTAGATGAATATTTCAGATTTATAAAAGAGAATGAATATTATCTAAAAAACAGGAGTAATCAGCAATTAAAACAAGCCGAACGCTATACAATTGACTTGGTGAATCAGGAATATCTAAAAGCACTAAAATCAGTTCCAATAGAATATAACCAAACTATTTCTGCATTTGAAATGGCGAAAAATTGGTTAGAAAATAATCCTGTAGAAATTAATATAAAATAAAAAAAGGCTATCAAAATTGATAGCCTTTCTATTTTATCGCTCCTCCTCTTGGGCTCGAACCAAGGACCCTCTGATTAACAGTCAGATGCTCTA
>NZ_JAVXKG010000019.1:0-63426 GCF_036647415.1 Algoriella sp. | reverse complement strand
ATTGTAATGCACCAACAGTACCGATAACTTTACGATTATTCATTTCTAAAATAAATAACTGCGCAACACCTTCATCCATTAATTGATCAATACCTTTCTCCAATTGTTTAGATTTCATTGGGTCAGCATTGTTAATATAACGGAAATGTTCTGGTGAAAAGGCTGGAATACCCTTGAAAGTGAATTTTTCGCCTTCTGTTAATGTATCTCCAATTCGGAAATTTCCAGTATCATGTAAACCGACAATATCACCCGCAAAAGATTCGTCAATCACTTCTTTTTTATCTGCAAAAAATGCATTCGGTGCAGCAAACTTCATGTTTTTACCTTGACGAACGTGAAAATAATTTGTATTACGTTCAAACTTTCCAGAAACGATTTTGATAAACGCTAAACGATCACGGTGTTTTGGATCCATATTCGCGTGAATTTTGAATACAAAACCAGAAAATTTATTTTCGTAAGGTTCTACAATTCTAACATCAGTTTCCTTTGCTTGTGGCGTTGGCGCAATATCTACGAAAGCATTTAGCAATTCGCGAACTCCAAAATTATTAAGTGCAGAACCAAAAAATACAGGTTGTAAATTTCCGTCCATATACTCTTGCATATCAAATTCTGGATAAACACCATTTATCAAATCAATCTCATTACGAAGATTATCTGCATAAGTTGTTCCGATTAAATCATCTAATTCTGGATTAGCTAAATCTTCAATTTCTGTCGATTCAGAAATTTTTTGTTTATTATCTCCCGAAAATATATTGATGTTTTTCTCCCAAATGTTATAAATTCCTTTGAAAGTTGCTCCAATACCAATTGGCCAAGAAAGAGGTGTAACTTGTAAACCTAATTTTTGTTCAACTTCATCCATCAAATCGAAAGCATCTTTTCCTTCGCGGTCCATTTTATTAATGAAAACCAACATCGGAATTTTGCGCATACGACAAACTTCTACCAATTTGATTGTTTGTTCCTCAACTCCTTTTGCAACGTCGATTACAACAATTGCAGAGTCTACGGCTGTCAGTGTACGAAAAGTATCTTCGGCGAAATCCTTGTGACCAGGCGTATCTAAGATATTAATTTTTTTACCTCTATACTCAAAAGCTAAAACAGAAGTTGCCACCGAGATACCACGTTGACGCTCAATTTCCATGAAATCGGAAGTTGCTCCTTTCTTAATTTTGTTACTTTTTACGGCTCCGGCTTCTTGTATAGCACCTCCAAAAAGTAATAACTTTTCTGTTAAAGTTGTTTTACCAGCATCTGGATGGGCGATAATTCCAAAGGTTTTTCGTTTATTTATTTCTTGTACTAAAGACATTTTAATCAAATTTTCAGGTTGCAAAGATAGCTTATCTGTAGAAAACACGAAACATTATCAGGAATAGAATATTTAAAACTAAATTGCGTTATTATAAAATAGATGAAGAACGACCTATGAAAAAGATATTTTACTTGTTTTTGTTGATGATGAATTTGACTGTTTTTGGACAGACTTATCCTACAATACATCCATTAGCAGGAGGTTTTACATTTAATGGAGAGAAATTAGAAACACATACTCAGGTATTTGGAGCAACAACACCAATAGGGCTAGGTTGTAATTTTCAATTTTCAGATGTATATAAATATTATTCTTTCAAAGCAGGGTTTGATATGACTTTTGCATTTGATTTGATTGCAACAAAACCAGATTTTAATTTTATTGTTTGGAAACTTTCTGCTGATAAGCAACCAACTGCTATTTTTGATAGAGGGGGAACGATTCCTGGAAATCGATCTGTTTACAATAAATCTATACTAACAAAAGGAATGAAAGATGGTGAGATTGGAAACTGTGAGTATGAGGCTGGAAATGGATATGTGAATTCTTTTAACGGAACGGAATTATTAAAGAAAAATGAAACAATTGTAATTGCTGTTTATGGTCTAAATTCTACAGATTTATTTGATATTAAAGTAAATGTAGCAGAAGAAAGAACGATAACTACTTTTAATAATTTATGTTCGGGACAATCTTATACTTATCAGCAGGTTGTTGATGCGATAAAAACAGATTCTAGTTTATCAGATATCAAATTGTATACAGATGGAACATTTAGTTCTGAGATTCCTGCAGGAACATCTTTTAATTCGGATACAACAATTTATGCGCAAGTACGTGATGCTTCGGGTAGTTTAAAATACATTTACGATATTCCATTAAAATTTATTCCAGAGCATGTATTTAATTTTAATGCTACAATTAATCAAGTTTTTGAGTGTACATTGAATTATACATTGAAAGAAAATACACTTCTAAATTTACTTTTTCCATCGGGAACTAATCTTTCTAATTATAAAATAAAAACAGTAAATGGAACTGCTTTTGTAGAAAATTCTACAATTAATTTAACAGCTGGAGGTATTACAGATCTCAAAATTATTGTTTCTTATAACGGAACGTGTCCTGTAGATTCGGTAGAAAAGACGATTCAAGTAAAACAAGGAACACCAGTTTTAGCAGGAAATATTTCAGATGTTACATGCGATTCAAATTATAAAATAAATTTTGATCAGATTTTTACGAAAATAGGTTTTTCTAAAAATGATTATGATTTAATTGTTACACTAAGCGGTTCTCCAATTACTGACGGAACTTCGACTCCTATTACATCAACTTTAACATATAAAGTAAAAGTGAAATCAAAAACTGCTGGTTGCGAAAGTAATGAAATCGATTTTGTTGTTACCAAAACTTCTCCAGCCAATATTATTCCTACAACAATTTCTACTATATGTTTAGATGATTTTACGCAAACTCATGTAGATAATGCAATTAATACAATTCAGAACGGTAATTCGTATAAATTAAAATATTTTCAAGCTGATGGTTTAACGCCAATCACAGATTTATACACTTATATTAAAACAACAGTTAACGGAAAAATTATCGTAAAAGCTTTAGCTGTTGATAATGGAAACACAATTTGTGATACAGAAGTTGACTTAACGTTTAATTTAGATAAATCAACTTTTGTGAAAGTTGATAATATTCCAACTCTAAAGTCTACATGTGTTGAAGTAGGAGCAGGTCATACTTTTACAGTTTCAGAAATTGAAAATCATTTAAAAACAGTTTTAGGAACTTCAGTTGCTGCATTTCAAGGGATTTCAAATGAAACACTTGGTGATAATCAATTCAAAACAATTAGATTCAGAGTTCAAAAAACAGGAGAATCGTGTTGGTCTGATGAAATGCAATTAACGTTGCAAGTCATTACAAAACCAAATGTTCCAAATGCTTCGAAAGAGCTGAAAGCTGATTGTAATAATTTGATTACAATTAATTCACAAGTTTTAAGTGATTTATTTGGAGCGACTTCAATTACAAATTACGATTATCAAATTTTGCATAGTAATTCAACTCCATTAACTTTTGATGCAAGTGGGAAAACTGAAATAAAAGTTATTTTTAAGAATAAAATGGACAATAATTGTTCTGTTGAAAAAATTATCGTCATCAATAAAAAGCCTGATTTAATAGTTGATCGAGCAGATATCGAAAGCAATAATTTAACACATAAAATTGTCTATTGCGAAGACAATACGCAAGCGGCAAAAACTCAAATTCAGAATAATTTAGATTATATCAAATTAAAATATCCAACTTTAGTTGCAAAATCTACGGTTGATCAAATTTTTGGAATGTTCAATTCTAATGATGGTTTTGTTGAGGTTGTTTTTGAAGATCCAAATTATTGTGGAACGGTTACTATCAAATTCTTTTATCAGAAAAATGGTTTACCAACGATTACTGTTCCAGCAAAAGGTTCTATTTGTACAGATACATTATTTGAACTTGACTTTACAACACAAACTAATTATGCAAATTATAATTATATTGTAGAAAAGGCAGATGGCGAAAAAATTTCTGGAATTGATTATTTTAATCTTGAAATAGGAACGTATAAAATTACGATAGAAGATAAATTGACTGGATGTTCTGTCGTTAAAACCTTAGTTGTAGAAAGTTCTCCATTACCAACTCTTGAGAAAATTACAGTTACCGAAAAAAGTATTGTGGTTACTGCAAAAGGGTCGGGTAAATTAGAATATGCGTTGTTTGATGATAGAGGAAATATCGTCGTGAATTGGCAAACAAATAACGAATTAATTATTCCAGATAATATAATCAACAATAATTTTACGGTAAAAGTAAGATTGAATAATTGTGGAATTTCAACTTTTACTAATATTACTTATTTAGCATTGCCAAGTTTTATTTCACCAAATAATGATGGGAAAAATGATTTTTGGCAACCAATGACAAAAAATGGAAAAGTAAATGATACAACAAACTCATATAGATTGATTATTTTTGACCGTTACGGAAAACAAATTTTAAATAGAGAGGGAATCGATATTATAAAATGGGACGGTATGCATTTAGGTAAACCAGTTCTAGACGGAACATATTGGTATCTTTTAGAGCCGATTGGCGAATCAGATATATTACAAGTACAGTATTCTGGTAGTATATTAGTTAAACGTAAAATCAACTAGTTGATCGAAATATTTTTATGAAAAAATTATCACTTATAATCATTGCATTATTTTCTTTATCGAAAGTAGAAGCACAACAAGGGTTACCATTTTATAACCATTATTTGGTAAGCGATAAAATGTTGATTAATCCTTCGTACGCAGGACAAGATCCAAATATAATTTCTATTTCAGGTACGCACCGTAATCAATGGGACGATTTGCCTGAAAGTCCAAGTACACAAACGGTAAGTGCACACGGAATTATTATTGATCGTTTAGCAATTGGAGCATCATTTTTTAATGACCGAAACGGAGCTGTAAAAATGACGGGATTTGGTTTAACAGCCGCTTATCATATTTCATTAGAAGATAGAGGATACGATTTTGATGAACCTTCGGTTTTCTCTTTTGGAGCTGGAGCGTCTAATGTTTCTCAACGTTTTGATTTTTCTAAAGTTGTAGCAGAAGATCCCAACGATCCTGCTTTACAAGAAGATAAATATTCTACATTTTTTGTTAATTTAGGTTTGTCATTCAAATATGCAGGCTTTTTTGGAGGAGTTTCTGTTTTGGATATTCCACTTTCTCAAAATATATATTATGTCAACAATATAGAGCCTTTACCAACGTGGTATTATTTTAATTTTGGATACAAATGGGCTGTTGCCGAAGGAATTCAGTTAGAGCCATCTTTGGTGTATAATATGAATTCGAGTTCAGAGCGTCATTTGGATATCAATTTGATGTCGCATATTGGTTTTGGCGATAATGGACAAGGTGTAGGAATTGGAGTAGGATACAAGCAAGGAATGGATTCTAAGAACAGTAATCCGTTGTTTATTTCTCCAATTTTGAAATTTAAAGTTGGCGCTTTAAAAGCTGGAATTTCGTATGATATTGGTTTGTCAGATTATCAAGTTGATGGACGCAAAAACGGAATGTTATTTAGCTTAGGTTTTGATCTTCAAAATCCGTGGGGAGAACGTTTTGAGTAATTTTATATGAAGAAAATAAAGTAATAATGAACGATGTAATTGTTGAATTTGAAAATATAATTAACATTTTTCCTAAACAAATTTCAGAAATTAATAATAATCGATTTACTCTAAAACTTGAAAATAAATGGAGTGAAAATGAAATTTTGGGACACTTAATTGATAGTGCTATAATAAATTATTTAAGAATTATTAAAGCTCAATTTGAAGATAATCCACAATTATTTTATAATCAAAATAACTATGTTAAATATGCAAATTATAATAATTCAGATATAGTTCAACTGATTAATCTATGGGTTTCTTTAAATACACAAATTTTGTTTTTATTTCAACAAGTTGTTGATAAAAAAGTAATAGATAGAAATTGTAATAATGTAAGTTTAGAATTTTTAATCGTTGATTATGTAAAACATTTAAAACATCATATAAATCAAATTTTATTATAAAAAATATTATTTTATATAGATTAAACAATAAAACCTTCCAATTTGGAAGGTTTTGTTGTTATTGTATGGGTTGTTGTAAATTATTAATTTGTACATCTCTTTTAAAAATAAAATAAGGTTGTAGACTTTCGCGCGTTACAATTTTTTGTCCTCGCTGCGAACCTGCAAATCTCGAAAAACCAGCTCCAATTCCGAAACCTACTTCATTTTTCAAAATATAAATTAAGCGGTAAAAAGGATAAATACCATTTCTCATATTCGGAATAGTAGGCGCAGTCTCTTTTCCTTTATCATCTACAACATTCAAAATTTTGACATGTTTCAGATATTCCTCAATTTTTGGATTTCCTTTATCACTCAAAACATTCAATCCAATAATTCCGATTGCGTTTTTATCTTTTTGCACATAGTCGATAACCTTTTCAGCATCTCCCATTGCAGTTACTTTTTGATCTTTTGCAACAGTTAATTTCAGTCGTTCATTTACCGTATTGTAATTTGCAGAATTGGGATGATCGTACACAAAATTTATCTTCGGATTTGGTTGATACAAATTCGCTTTTATATCTTTTATGCTTACAGAAGTCGCCGGATTATCTATAGAAGTAATGAAAACCGTCGCGTCTAACGCAATTACAGACGAAATATATTTAGTTGTTGTTTTTTCAAATAAATGTTGTTGTTGTGCCTTTGTAAGAGGTTTACTTACCATCAATAGTGGAATTTTACCTTCATAAAAATCCTTTATTGCTTTTTCTTCTATTTCTTCGTTTACCGTAATTTTCACGTCAGGATAATCAACCATATACATGTCTGCAAACGCTTGTGCCAAATTCTTGAAACTTGGATCAACCGTTATTGTTAATTTTCCATATTCGTGCAAAGCACGTTTCACAGCTGTTTTGTCAGCTTGTTTTTCCAATTCTGTTTTTGCTTCTTTGTCTTTACAATTTACAGACGAAAAAGCAATTAAACTTGCAAAAGCAATTAAACTAATTTTTTTGATCATTTTTATAAGCTTTTATAGCACGAAAAACACGAAATGCGCCGTAAACAATAAATAAAATTCCCAATAACATAGCTTTTGTATCGTCTAATTTGATGATAAAAAACTTAAATATCCAGGTAAAAATTCCGATTAAAAAATAACCGAAACCAATCAATCCGTATGCAATACTCTTATTCATAATTCGCGACGAAGTTACAATTTTATTGATTGAAGCGATGCTAAAAATTAAAATTTATGTGTTGTTTTTGATTTTTTATGGTAAGAATTCTTCATTTTTTGATGATTTGAAAAATGATTTCTCCAATAATTATTTTTTTTTCACAAAGAAACCATCGCACACAAAGAATTTTTGAATGCAATGGTTTCAGAAAGAAAAGTGATTTATTTATTCAGCTGTCTGAAATTTTACCGGTATCGAGAAAAGCAAATTAGCATCAGAGCCATCTTGTGCTTTTGCAGGTGTAATTTTTTTACCTTTTCTCAAGATTTGTTTATTGATTCGTTCTAAAGCAGATTTTGCTTCTTTTCCTAAATCTTGATTACTTCCATTCAATGGTTTTACTTGTGAAATTTCTCCATTTTTACTAATCACGAATTGCATTTTTGCAGTCGCAGAATTAATGTTATTTCGAGAAGCAGTTTCCGCAAAATCATTCAATTCGTAACCTAATTCTTTCGATATTTTGTCACTCATACATTTTGTTAAAGCACTATTTCCTTTTTTGCTTTCGCTTTCACAGCCAGGATAAATTGCCATTACAGATGCTTGTTTCGCATTGATTGTTGCATTAGGATTAACAACAGGTTTTACAAATTCTTTAGGTCCTTCTGGAGCTTTTGTGTTTTGTCCACCAGTTTTTTCTCCAGTATCGCTTACTTCACCACCACCAGTTTGACCATTAGAAGGATCTCCATCTCTTTCAAAAGTTCCTAAATCAACTTTCTCAAGTTCTTTCACGTTTTTTACAGTTTCCTCTTTTTTAGGATCCACAGTTGGTGTCGGAATAATATGCTTTGCTTGATCAGTATCTAATTGTATCACTTTTTTCTCCATCGGGGGTTCTTCTTTTGGAGGAACAACAATTTCTTTTTTCTTTTCTACAGGAGGAGTTACATCAATAACGTCAACTATTACTTTGTGTTCTCCAGTAATTGTTTCTGCATTTATTGTTCTATTATTTGCATAGATAGTTCCACCGGTAATTAATGCAACAATACCAATTCCTACAAAAAGAGATTTCATCAAATCGTAATCAGCAATTTGTCTTAACTGATATGCGCCGTATTCTTTGTTTCGATTTTCGAAAAGAATGTCTAAAAATGCTTTGTTTTTCATGTCAATTTATATTTAAGGTTAATACTCTTTTTCTTTATAGATGTTTGATTTTGCAAAAAGGTTGGTTGAGGTTTGAAAATTTTTCAAAAAAAGTTTAACTTTATTGAAATATCAGTTTTTATGCAACTTAAAATTGAAGAAAAATGCAAACAGAATTGGGCAGAAATGCAGGATGTAGCAACTCAACAAAAGTTTTGTGAGCTGTGTTCAAAATGTGTGCACGATTTGGATAATTATTCATTCAAAGAATTAAAAACATTCTTGAACAAGAATCCTACGGTTTGTGTGAAAATTAAAACAAGAAATTTAGAGCAATTTAATTCTTATGAAACGTCACATTCTGTAGTAAATCAATCCAAAAAATGGGTAAAACTTTCTTCATTAGCTGGATTTTTAAGCTTTGCGACAATTGCAAAAGCACAAACCGAAAATGATTCGATAGTTGTACAAGGAATTATTAATGATGATAATGGTTTTCCTGAACATGATATTCCAGTAAATCTTAAAAACTCGAAAAATATTGTATATACAAATGAAAATGGTGAGTTTAAAATAAAGGTCCCGATTAATCAAGATTCTTATACTTTAGAATATGATAACTATGGAGTTAAAGAGTTTACTTTCACAAATCCTTCTGTATGTCAGAATATAAAAACTGAAACAGGTGATGTTCTTTTAGGTGAAGTTATTACTAAACATTATAAACGAAATAGAATTACAGGAAATATAGGAAGAACAATTGCTTGGCCATTCAAACAAATAGGAAAGATGTTTTAACTCTAAATATGATTTTTATTTGCTTCTTAGATTTAATTCAACAAACTTCACTTTACATTTAGTGCATTTCGTGTTTAAAGTTTATCTTTGTACACTTAAATTTTAAACAAAATGCCAAGAATACTTACAGGAGTTCAAGCAACTGGAACTCCGCACTTAGGAAATATTTTAGGAGCAATTTCACCAGCTATTGATTTAACTGAAATTGAAGGAAATGACTCATTTATTTTTATTGCGGATTTACATTCTTTAACTCAAATTAAAGATGCTGAGGTTTTAAAACAAAATACGTACGAAACAGCTGCAACATGGCTTGCATTAGGTTTAGATCCATCAAAAGTGGTTTTTTATCGTCAATCTGATGTTACTGAAACGACAGAATTAATGTGGTATTTGTTAAACTTTTTTCCTTTTCAGCGTCTTACATTAGCACATTCTTTCAAGGATAAAGCAGATTATTTGGCAGATGTAAATGCGGGGTTATTTACTTATCCAATTTTGATGGCGGCGGATATATTATTGTACGACGCAGATGTTGTTCCTGTAGGAAAAGATCAATTGCAACATTTAGAGATTACACGTGATGTGGCTTCTCGTTTCAATCACCAAATGGGCGAAAATTTTGTATTACCTAATGCCAATATTAGTGAAGAAGTAATGATTGTTCCAGGAACAGATGGTCAAAAAATGTCAAAATCAAGAAACAATTTCATCAATATTTTCTTGCCAGAGAAACAATTGCGTAAGCAAGTAATGTCTATCGAAACAGATTCTACACCGTTAGAAGATCCTAAAAATCCAGATACAGACAATGTTTTTGCATTATATAAATTACTAGCTACACCAGAACAAGTAGAAGAAATGCGTCAAAATTATTTGAATGGTGGTTACGGTTACGGACATGCAAAACAAGCGTTGTACGAAGTTATTTTAGAAAAATATGCCGATGCACGTATTCGTTTTGATGAGTTGATGAATGATAAAGCAACTTTAGAAGCATTTTTAGAAAATGGAGCTTTAAAAGCGCGTGTTGTTGCACAAAAAGTTTTGAAACGTACACGAACTAAATTAGGCTTGAAATAATAAAATATTATAAATATAAATAGTTGAGCTATTATTAATATTTATATGGAGCTTTATTTAATCTCGTTTTAAATAGGTACCTTTGTACTAATAAAATTTAATTCAAATGATTAAAATTTCAGAAACAGCAAAAATAAAAATAAACTCACTAATGCAAGAAGACGGTTCATCAATCGAAGAATCTTATGTTAGAGTAGGAGTTACAAGTGGAGGATGTTCTGGCTTAAATTATAATTTAGAGTTTGATAAAGAACAAAAACCAGAAGATAAAATGTTTGAAGACAACGGTGTAAAAGTAATCGTTGATAAAAAATCATTTTTATACTTAGTTGGTATGACACTTGAATATTCGGGAGGATTAAACGGAAAAGGATTCGTTTTTAATAACCCAAACGCAACAAGAACATGTGGTTGTGGTGAAAGTTTTTCAATGTAATTTGATGAGTAAAATAACTTTATTAATCGCCTTTTTTTGTGGATTTGTAGCTTTTGGACAAAACACAATTGTAGAAAAAGAATTGATGGTTTTTCAACCAACATCAAATTCTATAAAAATTAATAAAGCGTATTCAGAAAATATGTTTTTTGGTTTGTTTGGAGTCAAATCTTTGATAAAAGCATTAGACTTAAACGAATCAAAAGTAAAAACAATTACAATTACAAATGCATCAAATAAAAAAGTTGCTTACAAAGCAAATTATGATGCAAATGATCATATCCTTTATTTTGAAATTACAGACGAAGTAGGAACGCCTTTCAATGTAAATTATACGTACAAAGATGGTGTTATAGAAATAGAAAAAATAGAAAGAAAAGGAAGTGAATCAAAAGTAAATCAGTTTTTTTATAACCAAGATATCATGTATGTCAAAAATGCAAATAAGCTTTTTGATATGGTTTGGTTAGAAGGTGATGTAATGCTAAAGAAAACCTATTTAGATCAAAAAGTAGGTTTCGAAGATCGTTTAATGCATGATTGTAGAATTACAAAATCTTTAGGAAAAGACATTAATAAAATATGTTTCAGTAGTTCAACTTTTAGTGTACCATTCAAAATTAAAGAATATACACCAGATGTTGAGCCACGAACAGAAAAAATTAATTTAGTAGAAGGATCTTGGTCCGAAATTAAATTAGTTTCTCAAAATAAATACGTGATTACGATGAGAAATCAACCTCAATTTGAAGTTATTTTAGACCAAAATCAACGTATCAAAGAATTCAAATTTTTAGGTAATAAAGGGGATAAACAACAACCACTTAATTATAATTTTACCTATACATTTTATAAATAATAAGATGAGTAACACAAAATATACAGAAGACGATCTACGTGAAGATCTTGCTAGCCAAAAGCAATATGAGTTTGGTTGGACGACTGAAATGGAGTATGAAGAATTCCCAGTTGGATTGAATGAAGATATCGTACGTGCTATTTCAGCCAAAAAAGAAGAGCCAGAATGGATGACAGAATGGCGTTTGGAAGCGTATCGTGCATGGCTTAAAATGGAAGAACCAGAATGGGCTAATGTAAAATACGAAAAACCAGATTTTAACGCGATTACTTATTATGCCGCTCCAAAGGTTAAGAAAGAGTTAGCGAGTTTAGATGAGGTTGATCCAGAATTATTAAAAACTTTCGAGAAATTAGGAATTTCATTAGACGAACAAAAACGTTTGTCTGGAGTTGCTATTGATGTCGTTTTTGATTCGGTTTCAGTAAAAACAACGTTCCGTGAAACTTTGTTAGAGAAAGGAATTATTTTTATGTCAATTTCTGAGGCTATCAAAGAACATCCAGAATTAGTAAAAAAATATATTGGTAAAGTAGTTCCACCAACAGATAACTTTTATGCAGCATTAAACTCTGCAGTTTTCTCGGACGGATCTTTCTGTTATATTCCAAAAGGCGTTCGTTGTCCAATGGAATTATCAACATATTTCCGTATCAACTCTGCAGGAACAGGACAATTCGAGCGTACTTTATTAGTTGCAGACGAAGGTTCTTATGTTTCGTATTTAGAAGGTTGTACGGCTCCAATGCGTGATGAAAATCAATTACACGCAGCGGTTGTTGAGTTAATTATTATGGACGATGCAGAGATTAAATATTCTACCGTTCAGAACTGGTATCCAGGAAATGAAGAAGGAGTAGGAGGTGTTTTTAATTTTGTTACGAAACGTGCAGTTTGCGAGAAAAATGCAAAAGTATCGTGGACACAAGTTGAGACAGGTTCTGCTGTTACGTGGAAATATCCATCTTGTATCTTAAAAGGAGATAATTCTATAGGAGAATTTTATTCTATTGCAGTTACAAATAATCATCAACAAGCGGATACAGGAACAAAAATGATTCATATTGGTAAAAATTCTAAATCGACTATTATTTCGAAAGGAATTTCTGCTGGTAAATCTCAAAACTCTTATCGTGGATTAGTTAAAGTAATGAAAAATGCAGACGGAGCGCGTAACTTCTCTCAATGTGATTCATTATTAATGGGTAACGAATGTGGTGCGCATACTTTTCCATACATCGAGATAGAGAATAAATCTGCACAATTAGAACACGAAGCAACAACTTCTAAAATTGGTGAAGACCAATTGTTCTATTGTAATCAACGTGGTATCGATACAGAAAAAGCAATTGCATTAATTGTAAACGGTTTTAGCCGCGAAGTATTAGATAAATTACCAATGGAATTTGCAGTTGAAGCAAAAAAATTATTAGAAATCTCATTAGAAGGTTCTGTAGGATAATGATTTAATTTGAAAATTCGAAAATGAGTTAATGATGGAAAAAGAAAATATCATTTTAAAATTAACTTTAGAATTTTCATTATTAATCATTGAATACTGTGAAATTCTTGAAGAAAATAAAAGGTTTGTAATCGCAAATCAATTATTAAAATCAGGAACTTCTATTGGAGCAAATATAAGAGAAGCTCAAAATGCTGAAAGTTTGAATGATTTTGTTCACAAATTTAAAATTGCAGCAAAAGAAATTGACGAAACTATGTATTGGTTAGAATTGTGTCAATTATCAAAAAAATATCCAAATACAGAATATTTAACTGAGAAATTGGTTAATATTTTAAAAATTGTGAACAAAATTATAAGTACATCAAAATCAAGATAATTATCTAATTATCACATTTACTAATTATCAAATTAGATTATGTTATTAAATATAAAAGACTTACACGCTCGTATTGAAGAGCGCGAAATTTTAAAAGGATTAAATTTACAAATCAATCCAGGTGAGGTTCATGCAATTATGGGACCTAATGGTGCGGGAAAATCAACTTTATCTAATGTAATTACAGGTAAAGATGAATACGAAGTAACAGATGGTGATATCGAATTTTTAGATGAATCAATCTTAGAATTAGCACCAGAAGAAAGAGCACAAAAAGGAATTTTCATGTCATTTCAATACCCTATTGAAATTCCTGGAGTTTCTGTAACAAACTTTATCAAAACTTCTATCAACGAAACGCGTAAAGCACAAGGTTTACCAGAAATGGGAGCTTCGGAAATGTTGAAAGAAATTCGCGCGAAAGCAGAGTTATTAGGAATCAAAAAAGATTTCTTATCTCGTTCTCTTAACGAAGGTTTTTCTGGAGGAGAGAAAAAGCGTAACGAAATTTTTCAGATGTTAATGTTAAATCCAAAATTAGCCATCTTAGATGAAACTGATTCTGGTTTAGATATTGACGCTTTACGTATTGTTGCAGACGGTGTTAATGAATTTAAAAACGAAAATAATGGTGTATTGTTAATTACGCATTACCAACGTTTGTTAGATTATATTGTTCCTGATTTTGTACACGTTTTAGCTGACGGAAAAATCATCAAATCTGGTGGTAAAGAATTGGCTTTAGAGTTAGAAGCGAAAGGTTACGATTGGGTAAAAGAAGAAGCAGGAATTTAATTATTTTAGAAGTTAGATAGTAGAAATTAGAAGTTAGAAATTGGTGTAAAAATATTTTTGAATCCATAATCTAAAATCTGAAGTCTAAAATCTAAAATCTGAAGTCTAAAATCTTATATAGATGATTGATTTAAAAGAAAATTTAGTTTCTCGTCATTTAGTGTTCAACGAAAAAAACAAAGTGAATAAAGGTGTAGAAGGTTTACGTCAAGAAGCCATCGAAATTTTTAATCAAAAAGGTTTTCCGACACGTAAAGACGAAGAATGGAAATATACAAATCTTGCACCTTTGCTTAAAGTGGACTATAAATTGTTCCCAGAAGACGAAGTTGCAGTAGAATATAAAGACATCAAAAAATATTTGGTTCACGATATCGATTCTTATTTAATTGTATTCGTAAACGGAAAATATTCTTCTTTTTTGTCAAACACAACACATGATGAAGCTGATATTTGCATACTTTCTAGTGCAATGCACAAGACAGTTCATCAAGCTGTAATCGAAAATTATTACGGTAAAATTGCGAAGAACGATGATAGTTTGGTTTCTTTAAACACTGCTTTTGCAAAAGACGGAGCGTTTATTTATATTCCAAATAATGTTATTCTTTCTAGACCAATTCAGATTGTATATTTTTCGACTGGCGCATCTCAAGAAGTTATGTATCAACCACGTAATTTGGTTGTAGTAGGTGATAATGCACAAGTTCAAATTATCGAAAGACATCAAACTTTAGATGAAAAAGCAAATTTAACAAATGTTGTTTCAGAAGTTAATGTTGGTAAAAATGCCGAAATACACTGGTATAAATTCCAAAATGACTCTAATGAAGTTTCGTTAATTGATAATACATATATTAATCAAGAAAGAGATTCTCGTGCCAATGTATTTACATTTTCTTTTGGAGGAAAAATTGTTCGTAACAATTTAAATTTCTTTCAAAACGGAGAAAATTGTAATTCGGTAATGGATGGTATTACAGTGATTGATGGTAAACAACATGTAGATCATCACACATTTGTAGAACATATTTTCCCAAATTGTGAATCGCACGAATTGTACAAAGGTATTTACGATGACAAAGCACATGGTGTTTTTAATGGTAAAATTTATGTACACAAAGAGGCACAGAAATTGAACGCCTTCCAACAAAATAATAATGTTTTATTATCAGACGGAGCATCAATTGACACAAAACCTCAATTAGAAATTTTTGCAGACGATGTAAAATGTTCTCATGGTTGTACTGTTGGTCAATTAGGAGAAGATTCTTTGTTCTATATGCAACAACGTGGTATTCCACAAAAAGAAGCTCGTGCAATGTTATTGTATGCTTTTGCTTCGGATGCCTTACGTCATGTAAAAATTCCACAAATATCAAATCAAGTAAACGCCATAATAGCAAAAAAATTAGGTGTTAGCTTAGATTTTGAATTATAATTGAATGTACAAAAGTATTAAGTCATAAGTATAAAGTTGTAAGTTTACTTACAACTTTTTTTTAACCTAATACATTTTACAAACTACATAATACAACAAAAAATGTCAATAGATATTCAACAAATAAGAAGTCAATTTCCAATTCTTTCAAGAGAAGTTAATGGTCAACCTTTGGTTTATTTAGATAACGGAGCAACTTCTCAAAAACCGCAAGTTGTTTTAGATTGTTTAGATCAATATTACGAAAAGTATAATGCAAATGTACATCGTGGTATTCATACATTAAGTCAAGAAGCAACAGATTTGATGGAAGAATCTCGTCGTAAAATTCAGAAATTTATCAATGCGAAACATGAGTACGAAATCATTTTCACGCGTGGAACGACAGAAGGTATCAATCTTGTATCAAATGTTTTGCGTGATGTTTTAACTGCTGATGACGAAATTATTATTACAGAAATTGAGCATCATTCTAACATTGTTCCTTGGCAATTGCTTTGCGAAAGAACAGGTGCTAAACTAAAATACATTCCATTAACGACAGAAGGTATTTTAGATATTGATAAGTTGGATGATTTATTGACTGATAAAACGAAGTTAGTTTGTGTTAATCAAGTTTCTAATGCATTAGGAGTTGTAAATCCGATCAAAACTATTATTGATAAAGCACATGCAAAAGGAGCTTGGGTTTTGATTGATGCAGCGCAATCTGCACCACACACAGCAATTGATGTGCAGGAAATGGATTGTGATTTCTTAGTTTTTTCTGGACATAAAATGTACGGACCAACAGGAATCGGTGTTTTGTACGGAAAAGAAGATATTTTGAATGCTTTACCACCTTTTCATGGAGGAGGAGAAATGATAAAAGATGTAACGATGGAGAAATCGACGTACGCATGTTTACCTTTCAAATTTGAAGCAGGAACACCTGATATTTCGGGAATTATTGGTCTTGGAGCTGCTGTAGATTTTATTAATTCTATCGGAATTCAAAACATTCATGATTATGAAAAAGAATTGGTAGATTATACGATTCAACGTCTTTCAGAATTTGATGAAGTTGTAATTTACGCAAAAGATGCAGAGCATTCTGGAGCAGTTTCGTTCAACTTAAAATTAGATGGTGTACATTCTTCAGATGTCGGAATGATATTGGATAAAAAAGGAATTGCAGTACGTACAGGACATCATTGTGCGCAACCAATTATGCAACATTTTGATATTCCAGGAACAGTTCGTGCCTCGTTTGCAGTTTATAACACAAAAGAAGAAATAGATACATTTATAGATGGTTTAAAAACCGCGATTAGAATGTTAGGATAATACTAAAAGGATTTCATTTTTGAAATCCTTTTTTTTATTAATCTATCTTTAGATCTATTGTATTTTTATTATTCTCTAAATAAATTTGATACTGTTTATCTTGAAAATCTTTGTATTCAGCTTTTGTCATTACTTCTCCTTTCGTTGGAATTTTCCATTTTGTTTTATCTTTTAGATTAATTTCTACAGCTTCTATAAACATTGTGTTAGACAAATTGCCATTAGAATCAAAAGCATTTGCTTCAACTTTTAAAATTAAACCTGGTAATCCCCAAAAATTTTGTGGTCCATTTTTATAATTTAATTCAGGAGTATACCAAGCGTCAATCAATGTAGTACCATTTTTTAATGTAGCTTTACGAGCAGTAAAACCTAAAATAGAACTTTCTTCTTTCGTTAAAATCCATTGCAAAGGTTCTAATTGATCTTTTATTAATATCTTTTTGTCATTATATGTCGTGTAAAAAATATAATTACCTTGTGTAATATTTGTATAATAGACATTTTCTTCCTCGGATGAAGTAATTGTGAAATTTGATGCTCCTTGTTTATTATTTATAGTTGGTTTTAATTGATAAATAGACTCTTTATCTTTTATGGTTAAATCATAAAATGTTATATGATTATTAATTAGCTCGAACTCTTGCTTTAATTCGATATCTTTTACATCAGATAAATTTTCAATTGTTTGTTGTTTATATTTAACTTGGATTTGACCAAAGGTGAATGAGAAATTGAATAGAATTATTAAATAAAATGATTTCATATCAGTGTTTTATCAAATATAATAAAAATAATAAAAGGGAAACGATTGGTGTCGTTTTCCTTTTATTTTAAACGCTAAAGAAGCACAATTTCATCTACTACAATTTCTGTTATTGTTTTTTGTTGCTTATCCTTATCTAGATATTCTCGATAAGTTAATTTACCCTCAACTGCGAGTTGTTTACCTTTTTCAATGTGTTGTTCTATCACATTTACGATTGATCCATACGCCACAATATTGTGCCATATTGTTTGCTGAATCTTTTCACCTTTACTGTTTGTATAACCTTCATTTGTAGCTAAACTAAACTTTGCAAACTTCTTGTCATTCTCTAATGTCTTAATTTCAGGATTGTTTCCAACATTTCCTATTAATCTTACACTGTTTCTTAATGTACTCATGGCGATAAATAATTTGAATTAATATATCTATAAAATTAATAAAGGAAATGTAATTACATGGTATTTAAATACTTAAATTTAAATCACGTGATCTTTAAACAATTTATCTAATGTTTTACTAAGATTATTTGTTTTACCTGGATGCGGACGAGAACTTTGGATAGATGAGCTACGAACCGCTGTTAGCCAACGAAAACGTTCGGCAACATCAAATTCGGAAATGGCAGATTCGGGATGAATTCCTTCTGCAATTTTAGAAAGCGCATTTAGATTACTATCAATAAAATCTAAATCCAATTCGTGACAAAATGCATTTACTCGTTCACTATTAATAAAATATTTTACTTTAAGATAATTCTCTTTTTTAGAGAATAAAATTACTCCAATATTAATAAATTCTTCACGTTCAACTTTCGGAACTAAGCGAAGAATAGCATACTCATATAAGATTTTTTCTGGCATTGTTGGCTTCGTTTATAAAAAGTTCTGTATGTTGTAATCGTGTTTTGATAAAGGTTTTGTAAACCGTTCTCATTTCCTCAAATGTAGAATGATATGCTTCCGTTTCTAACCATTCGTCAGGAATTAAATCTACAATATCATCAATGATTTTATCATTCAACAATGGTTTGAATTCTGCATCAACTTCTTCTAATTTTGTTGCATTTTTAAGTAAAACATGGTCTTTTACTTGCGAAAAAGTTGTTAAGGCAGCTTTTTCCCAATTGTCCCAAGAATGATGAAAATAATAAGATGCACCGTGATCTATTAACCACAATTCTTTGTGCCACATCAACATATTTGTGTTACGAAAAGTACGGTCAACATTGGTAAGAAAAGCGTCTAGCCAAACAATTTGAGATGATAATTTATCATCAACTTTCATCACAGCAGGATCATAATTAATAGCACCAGATAAAAAATGCAGTGCCAAATTTGTTCCTTCGCTAAACTTTAGCAAATCTTGAATTTCTTCATCAGCTTCCGATTGTCCAAAATATTCGTCCAATAAAGCAAAAACTAATTCGGGTACTTTAAATCCTAAAACACGGGCAATTTCTCCTCCTAATAATTCGGAAATTAACATGCGTGGTCCATGTCCAGCACCTTTAAATTTTAATACATATTTAAAACCGTCATCTGCATCTGCCAAAGCAGGTAAAGATCCGCCTTCTCGCAAGGGTTGCAAGTAACGCTCTACGGTAACTGTTCTCAATTCTGGCTTATTCATCGTATAAAATTACAATGAAAAATTAATTAAACTTTCACATTTATAATTTTTTAGTGTCGTCAAACTTATAGAATTTTGTTAAATAATTATTTTTTGTTGCTGATAAATGAGTAAAATTGTAAAAATAGGACGATTTGTAATTCGTAAAAGTGTATTGATTATAGGATTAATAGCTGCCTTTACAATTTTAGTAGCACTCGTTATTCAGGTTTTTACGTCGTATTATATTTACAATTATCAAGGTAATATTCCGTCAGATTATCGTGTTGCAGTTGTTTTTGGCGCTAAAGTACAAGCAGATAGAAATCCGACAAGATTTTTGAAAGATAGATTAGATGCCGTAATTAGATTGTATAATGATGATCAAATTGATGCGATTTTATTGTCTGGAGAAAAACTGAACGAAGGTTTTAACGAAATTGATGTCATGGAAAAGTATTTGCTTGATCGTGGTGTAAAAATAGAAGATACTTACTTGGATGGCGCAGGTTTGGATACGTACAGCACAATTTATAGAACAAAAAATATATATCAGTTTAAGAAAGTGATTTTAATATCGCAATCATTTCACTTGAAAAGAGCAGTTTTTTTAGGAAAATTTTTCGGATTAGATTGTATAGGTTATAGTGCAGATAGCGGACCTTATAAAACAGAGAAAAGACAAAGTTTCAGAGAAGTTTTAGCTAACATAAAAGCTTTGTTGGATATTAGTAATGATCGGACTCCAGAAATAATAATAGAACCTAAAAAGGATTAAAAATAGGAAGCCGCTTAATTTTTGAGCGGCTTTCTTGTTTTTTAATATTCTATCAAAGTGACAATATCAGTTGTAAAAGGTGTTAATTTATCTTTT
Source organism: Algoriella sp. (assembly GCF_036647415.1). NCBI lineage: Bacteria > Pseudomonadati > Bacteroidota > Flavobacteriia > Flavobacteriales > Weeksellaceae > Algoriella > Algoriella sp. The sequence goes on along the minus strand of NZ_JAVXKG010000019.1, from coordinate 43,295 downwards.
CCATTTAAGAAAGTTAAATCAACAATAAAAGAAAACTGTGTAGTTTTTCCTCCACATTTCTCTACTAATTTTGCACAAGCTTCTGCTGTACCACCAGTTGCTAAGACATCATCATGTATTAAAACACGAGCGCCATCTTTTATGTAATTCGAATTTACTTCGATTGTAGCTTGCCCATATTCCAAATCATAAGATTCGCTAATTGTAGGAGGAGGTAATTTACCTGCTTTACGAATTAGAACGAAAGGTACGTTTAGCTTTTGTGCAATTTGTATTCCGTATAAAAATCCTCTACTTTCAATTCCGCAAACAATATCTACTTTTCCTTTGGCTTTTGCTACAAAAGCATCTACAATTTCTCCAGAAAGTTCAGGATTTAAGAACAAAGGTGTAATATCTTTATAAACAATTCCTTCTTTTGGAAAATCATTTACATCTACTATAGTTTGATTGATTTTTTGTTGAAGTGTTGACATTTCTTTTTTAAACTGTTTTGTTAAGATGCAAAGTTAACTAGAAATTCGTTTTTAGAATTTCTTTTAACGAATTATTAAGCATTCTCTCTAAAATGTTACAAACCCAAACTTGTCCAAATACGTTCGGGAATACGAACAGGACGCTTTGTTTCAGAATCCACACAACAAAGTATAGTATAACCTTCATTTATTTTTTTTCCAGCTTCATTATATATCGTATAATCAAAACGAATGCGAACTCCTTTGTCACGTTCCTTTACAATAGCTTCAATTTCTATCATTTCATCATACAACGCACTACCAATATACTTGGTATGCATTTCTATAATCGGCATCTGTATTCCCATTGCTTCTAATTCGGCATAAGGAAAACCTCGCTCTCGCATCAATTCCACACGACCTATTTCATAAAACTCGGGATAATTACCATAATAAACAACCTTCATTTGATCGGTATGTTTATATAAAATACGCGTTTTGGTACGAAAAACGTTTAATTGTTCTTCTTGATTTATCTTTTCCATGATTATTTTTCTAAACCTTCATTATATCGTTTCAAAAATAGAGAACAAAAAAAAGACTTTATCAATTTTATTAAAATAAAATGATAAAGTCTATTCAGTAATTTTTTTATAATCCATCCAACTAAATGATGCTTGCGAAGAATCTTTTTGTTCTTCCTTTAAAAAATCATAAGGAATTTGAATGATTGTTTTAAATGTAGGATTTGCAATCTCAAAATAAAATATCCTTACATTTGCATCATCATTTAATTCAATTTTTAAAAGATTAAAATTATTTTTAATACCTAAATCTCTTAAATGATTCTCAATTCTGTTTGTTGCAACGTCAATTTTTTCTTGTGTTATTTCCATAATGATACAAAAATACTAAATATTAATTTTGATAAGACAAAATTTGACCGAAAAGATTACCTTTGTAATACTTTTATTTTTATCTCAAACTACTTATTGATTTTCTGAATTATACAACGTATTTTTTAATTTATCAATACCCTTTTCGTTTTTTTTATTAAAAATTTATTCACAATTTTGTAAAGAAGGATTGGATAAATTACCTCCTTGATTATCAATTTTTTACACTAAAACTTAAGCACTTTTGGAGAATATAATGACGATAACTGCAAATTCTGTGTGGGATAAATGCTTGTCTTTTATCAAGGACAACATTGCCGAAGATGCATATAATACATGGTTTGTGCCTATACGACCGGGCAAACTAAATAATAATGTTTTGACGATTCAGGTACCAAGTAAATTTTTTTACGAATGGTTAGAGGAGCATTATATCAAAATTTTAAAAAGTGCATTGCAAAAAGAACTTGGTTCTGATGCAAAACTGGTTTATAGTATTTTAATGGATCAAAAGTCGGAAGGACGCGAACCTTTTACAGTTCGTATTCCGAGTTCAAATAAAGAAAAACCAAAACCGCAAGAAGTAGAAGCGCCAGTTAATTTACAAGCTGGTAAAATGATGAATCCATTTATTATTCCAGGATTACAAAAGCTTAAAATTGATTCACAATTAAATCATAATTATACATTCAATAATTATGTAGAAGGAGAGTCAAATCGTCTGGCTCGTGCTGCAGGTCGTGCAATTGCAAAACGTCCGGGAGGAACTTCTTTCAATCCTTTATTCATCTATGGTGGAGTAGGATTAGGAAAAACGCATTTGGTGCATGCGATTGGTTTAGAAGTAAAAGAAATTCATCCAGAAAAAACAGTTTTATATGTTTCTACAGAAAAGTTTACACAACAATTTATAGAAGCTGTAAAAAATAATAATCAAAATGATTTCATTCACTTTTATCAAATGATTGATGTTTTGATAATGGATGATATTCAGTTTTTATCAGGAAAAGCAAAAACGCAAGAGGTTTTCTTTCATATATTTAATCATTTACATCAAAGAGGAAATCAAATTATTTTGACTTCGGATAAATCTCCTGCAGATATTCAAGATATGGAAGATCGCTTGATTTCTCGTTTCAAATGGGGATTATCAGCAGATTTACAAAATCCAGATTACAATACACGTCTTTCTATTTTGAAACAAAAATTAGAAAACGATGGAATTGAATTTCCTGATGAAGTAATGGACTATATCGCACAAAATATTGATACAAATGTTCGCGAATTAGAAGGTTCTTTAAACTCAATAATTGCGCAAGCAACACTTAATAAACGTGAAATTACGTTAGATTTAACAGCGCGTACGTTGTCTAAATTAGTGCAAACTGCTCGCAAAGAAATTTCGATAGATTATATCCAAAAAACAGTTTGTGAATACTTCAAAGTGAAAATGGAAGATATTCAATCAAAAACACGTAAAAGAGATGTTGTGCAAGCACGTCAATTGGCCATGTATTTTGCAAAACAATATACCAAAGCATCTTTGGCAAGTATTGGTAAACAGATTGGTAAGCGTGATCACGCAACAGTTTTACACGCGTGTAAAACCGTGAAAAATTTACAAGAAACTGATAAGCAATTTCGTGGATATATAGAAGATATTTCGCGTAAAATTGCTGATTAATCATAAACGTTCATACAATGAAAATCTTGATGGTTTGCTTAGGTAATATTTGTCGTTCGCCTTTGGCAGAAGGAATTTTACAATCAAAAGTTGGAGACAATCATTTGATAGATTCTGCTGGTACAGGAGATTGGCATGTTGGTGAGCAGCCTGATAGACGCTCGGTTGCGGTTGCAAAAAAGCATGGTGTAGATATTTCAGATCAACGTGCAATGCATTTCAATCCAATATTTTTTGAGGAATTTGACCTTATTTTTGCAATGGATAAACAAAATTCTATTGATTTACAAAAATTAGCGCGTAACGAAGAGGAACGAAACAAAGTTAAACTAATCTTGAAAGATGGTTCAGGAGTCGCACATAACGTTCCAGACCCTTACTACGATGGAGATGAAGCTTTTGAGCATGTTTATCAATTATTAGATGATGCAACAAATGGCATCATCACCAAATACAATCTTTAATTTTATTACAATGAATACGGCTAAAGTTTATCTAATTCCTTCGCTTTTAGGCGAAAGTGAACACAGTAGAGTATTGCCTTTATACAATCTTGATATTATTCGTTCTTTAAATACTTTTGTAGTTGAGAATGAGAAATCTGCACGTAAATTTATCAAACAAGTTTGTCCAGAAAAAGTACAAGCAGATTTAGATATTTATATTCTAAACAAAGATACCGAGCCAGAAGAAATGCTCGATTTAATTAAATTATTAGACAAAGGGATCTCGTTGGGAATTATTTCCGAAGCTGGTTTACCCGCTATTGCCGATCCTGGTGCGCAGTTGGTAAAAGTAGCGCAACAAAAGCGTATTCAGGTTGTTCCTTTGGTTGGTCCATCGTCTATTTTATTGGCATTGATGGCGTCTGGAATGAATGGTCAAAACTTTTCATTTCACGGTTATTTACCAATCGACAAAACCGAACGCAAAAAGAAATTGATGCATTTAGAGTCAGAAAGTGCAAATACAGGAGTTGCTCAAATTTTTATGGAAACACCGTATCGTAACAATCAAATGGTAGATGATTTAACGAAAATTCTTCGTGCCGAAACCAAGATTTGTGTCGCGTGTCACATAACATTAGAGGACGAAGATATTCGTACATTAGCTATCAAAGAGTGGAAAAATGAGAAATATGATTTCCACAAACGTCCAGCAATTTTTGTTCTACAAGCCTAAAATTTTTATTGAAAAAAAGATAACTATTTTTACACTGCCCCCAAAAAGTTAGACACTATTTGGGGGCGTTTTTATGGCAAGAAAAGTAAAATATGATGTAGTATTTAAGTTAAAATGCGTAGAAGAAGTACAAAAAACTAATCAATCGATTAGTTATGTTAGTAGTCGCAAAAAATATTTGTGAAAGTTTATTGCGTAAATGGATTTTGGGCTACGAAAATTATTAAATTTTTGGATTAGAGCCGAAAAATAATCAAGTTTATTCAATTGAATTTAAGCTTAAAATTATTGATGAAATCGAGAAAAATCATCTTAGTTTACGTGAAGCTAGGTTAAAATTTAATATTCCGAGTGATTCAATTATTATCAAATGGCAAAAAGATTTTGCTAACTTTGGGTTGGACGGATTACAAGCTAAACCAAAAGTCGTCCTAAAATTATGAATGCTCCAAAACGTACTAAAAAGCTCAAAAAACAGCGTAAGCCATAGAAGAATTAAGGCCGAAATTTACTTTTAGATTGCTCAAATATGGCAAGAAGTAGCTTTTATTATTACGTTTTTTCAATCTAAAACAGATAAATATCAAGCTATTAAAATTAAATCTATTTATCATAATCATAAAGGACGTTATGGATATCGAAGAATTACGGAAAGTTGGAACATTAAAATCAGAACTATTTTATTTGCAAAAATTTAATTCGATTGACGAGTTAAAACGTAAAATTAAAGAGTACATTTAGTATTACAATAACGGAAGAATAAAATCGAATTTAAACAAAATGAGCCCGATACAATATCGAACTCATTTTTATAATCATTAATTTTTAATCTGTCCAAGTTTTGGGGTGCAGTGTAAAAAGGAATTTTTTAAGCCTTCTTAAAATTTATATTCGAAATAATGATTGCAAAAATAATGATTGCAATTCCTGTCCATTGTATAGGTAATACAGTTTCTGGTATAACAATCCACGCAAGAGTTACAGAAACTGGTAATTCTAATGACGATACGATGCTTCCTAAACCTAATCCTGTGTGTGGAAAACCTTTGTTTAATAAGATAGGAGGTAACACTGTTCCGAATAAAGAAAGCATTAATCCCCATGTATAAAATATACTCCAATTAATTGGATGAATTCCTGAAACATCGTCAGAAAAGTTTTTGTATAAACTTAATAATCCATCAAAATAATAAGGTCCAATTTGACTAAGAAATACAAATAGTGCAACGACAATTCCACCACCATATAACATCCACAAACTCTTTTTGTAAGCTGGTAAATAATTTGCCATACTGTTTGATGTAAACATAGTTGTAGTAAAAGAACAAGCAGCTAAGAATCCCCAAAATAATCCTTTTGGATTAAGTTCAACTTCTTGATTAATAAGATTTGTTGCCAAAACTGTACCTCCTAAAACCAATAATGTTGCGATTAATTTCTGAAATGATGGAAATTTTTTAGCTAAAACACTTTCAACCAAAATACTAATCCAAACTGTTTGCATCAAAAGGACAATTGCAATAGAAACATTGATATATTGTACCGCCAAATAATAAAACAAACTTGTAAAACCTAAAGAAGTTCCAGCAAGAATCAATTTTTTCTTGTCTTGTGGCTTCACATCAGGTAAGTTTTTATTTTTTTGATGCATAACAAAATTAATGGCCAATAAAGCCAAAATTCCTAAAACAAACTGCGAAGCTGTTACTTCAGCAGTTGTGTAGCCTTGATCGTAAGCAACTTTAACAAAAGTAGCAAGCATTCCGTAGAAACTTGCACCCAATGCAACAAACAAAACTCCCTTCAACATATTTTTATTTTCCATATTATTTTCCATAAAAAAAGGCTTGATAATGTTTAATCAAGCCTTGCAAGTTAATCTATTTTTTAGAAACTAAAAAAGACCATTTATTTCAGCTTCTATTTTATTAAAAATAGTACCTAAATCTTCTTTGTTTTCAACAAAATCTAAATTGTCAACATCAATTACTAATACTTTACCTTCTTTGTAATTAGAAATCCATTTGTCATATTTATCATTTAATCGGCTTAAATAATCAATACTGATAGAGTTTTCGTAATCACGACCACGTTTCTGAATTTGGGCTACTAAAGTAGGAATAGAAGCTTTTAAGTAGATTAATAAATCTGGAGCTTCTACAAAACTTGTCATCAAGTTAAAAACACGTAAATAGTTGTTGTAGTCTCGTGTAGACAAAAGTCCCATATCATTTAGATTGCTCGCAAAAATATGCGCATCCTCGTAAATAGTACGATCCTGAATAATATTTTTACCACTTTCTCTGATTTCTTTAACCTGATTGAAACGGCTTCCTAAGAAATAAATCTGAAGATTAAAGGCCCATTTCTCCATATCATTATAAAAATCATCTAGATAAGGGTTAGTTTCAACATCTTCAAACTGAGCAGTCCAGTTATATTGTTTTGCTAAAAGATTTGTTAGAGTAGTTTTACCTGCTCCAATATTTCCGGCGATGGCGATATGCATTTTTCCAATTATTTTAACGTCTGCAAATATACACAACCTAAAATTTCAAAACAAAATTTGATATGAATCTTCATAGAGAAATCTTTTTTAGAATAAAAATTATTTGAATTCAAATCTGTATAAATAAATTATTTAGAATGATTTTTTAAATGTTTATTTTTAGATATATTCATAATAATTAATTATTTAAGTTTTATATTTTCAGAAAAAACTAATTATTTAATCCCGTAAATATAAATATAATCGTTAGTTAAGGTAATTAATCTAGCTTCATTAAACGCAATACTTTTTACATCAACCAAATCTAAAAAAGGAATAGTTTCTTGATTTTCTAAATTTATAGAATATAGTTTATTGTTTTTTATGTAAAAAAGTACATTCTTGTAAAAATAAAAAGGAGAGTTTTCTATGTCTAACATAAAATTAGTTTTGAAATTCCCATAATCATCGTATACATAGATTGTTTTTTGAGCTTTTAGAAAGACTAAATTTTTGTAAACGTGAATATTTTCTATGGATTGATCATTATTCTTTAAATAGATCGATTTTGAGTTTAAAATCGGTTTTTGAAGTTGGTAATTGTAATAAATGATTTTATTCCCGATAATATCATAAAACCAACAAAATTGATTATCTGTCACTTTTAATGCAGTCGGCATAAAATCTGTTGACGAAATTGTAATAGGATCTTGAATAGGATTAAGGTGTTCATCTATAATGTCTAAACGATTAAAATTAGAATAAATGTATAAACGCAAAGGATTACTAGAATCTATAGAAGAAATAATATTTTTTGAATGATATGTTTTCGTGCTTTTATTGGAAAATATCTTCTCAATTTTTGTTTCAGAGATTAAATAAAATGATTGATTAAGATCTGTTTCAATTTTTTTGATTGTTTTATTTTTAATAGAAATTGAATCTTCCAAGACAAATTTTTGTGCATAAGAAAATTGACTAAAAAACAGGCAAATAAAAAGATAAAAAAATGATTTCATTTATTTGAAAATTACTTCGTAACCAAATCTACAAATTGATAAAAGGATTACCAAAATAAATATATAACGAATAAATTTATTTCCTTTATTTATAGCAACTTTAGCACCAATGTAACCGCCAAGTGCATTAAAAAAAGCCATAGGTAGTGCAATAGACCAAATTATTTTTCCTTTTAAAAGAAATAAACAAATAGAACCGAAATTGGTAGCTAAGTTGATTAATTTAGCATTTGTATTGGCTTTTAAAAAGTCCATTCCTAGAAGTGTAACAAATCCTAAAATAAAAAAAGTTCCAGTTGCGGGACCTATAAAACCGTCGTAAAAGCCTACTACAATACTTACTATACATCCATTGATTAAGGCAATGTTGTACGGAATTTCTCTTTCTTTTGCTTGTCCAAAATCTTTTTTGAAAATAGTATAAATAGCTAAAGCAATTAGAATGAATAGTAAAACTGGTTTCATAAAATCATTACTAATAATAGTTAATAAATGAGAACCTAAAAATGCAGAAACAAAAGATAATGTAGCCATTATACCAAAAAGTTTCCAATCTATTTTTACTTTTTTTAGATATTGTATTGTTGCTAAGGCTGTTCCGCTAAATGCAGGAATTTTTAATGTTCCTATCACAGTAGAAACTGGTAGTTGTGGTAAAAATGCAAGTGCTAATGGTGTTTGTATAAGTCCACCACCACCAACTATTGAGTCTATAAAGCCTGCACAAAATGCTGCAGAGCATAGATAAAATAAAAGTTCAGTTTCCAAAAAAAATAAATTTTGGCAAAGGTAGAAAATAGAAAAGGACAAAGCATTGCTTTGTCCTTTTTATAACTATAATTTTGTTTAAAATTATTTAATTATAAATTTTACTGTACCATAAGAACCATCTGCATATGCTACACGAGCAAAATATACACCAGCTTTTAAAGCAGAAATATTAACATCTTTTGATTTTACTTCTGATAATTTTCTTCCAGTTAAATCACCAACTAATACACTTTTAATTTCTTTATTAGAAACAACATTAAGTGTACCAGCATTAACAACAGCTTTTAACTCAACTTTAGTTGCAGTTTGTTCGTTAGTTGCTAATGTACATCCAGGAATATCATTTAATTTTAAAACTCCTCCTGTCCCTTTAGTGTCCGTAGTATAATGACCAACCCAAACAGATTTACAATCGTGAGCTCCAATAAATAATCTTTGTTGACCATCATCTATTTTTGTCCAAGTATCACCATTGTCTTTAGTGTAAGCTGATCCAACTCCTAGCTCTGAATCTTGGTTAAAACCTGTAGACAGAAAAATACCCTCTGATCCTGGGATATATGAAATATCACCATCGAAATAATTACTAGATTCTAAAGGTTCCCAATTAGCTCCACTATCTTTAGTAACCCAAAGCACAGCTGTATTATCTATTAATAATCCATATTTTGATGAAGAAAAAGACATACTTGCGCTTGAAGTTTCACCTGAAAAATCATCAACAGGAGAGAAATATGAATTCCAAGTAGCTCCTCTGTCGTTTGTATGTAAAATTCTACCAGTATTTGATGTTAACCATAAGTCTTCTCCTAAACTAACTTTACCAGCTACATATCCATATTCTTCACTACTTAAAGGAGAAGGTGCAGTAGCTAAAGTAGTCCATGTATTTCCACCATCTGCAGTTTTATACATTTCATATTTTCCATTGATAGGATCTCCAATAACTAAACCATTGTTTGCATCAAAAAAACGAACAATATTTCCAAATGAACTATTTCCAAATACACCAGAAACTTTACTCCATGATGTTCCGCTATTTGTTGTTTTCCATAAACCATTAGCAGCTGCAGAACCAGATGCAGGTGCTGTTACAATGAATGCTGTTGTACCATTGATTGCTCCAACGTCAGAAATTAATGCATTCGAAGGTAAATTAGATACTAAATTTGCTTTCCAACTTGTTCCACCATTTGTAGTAACACCTATATATTTAGGATATGTTTGTCCTCCAGAACCATCAAAGTAAGTAATCCACGCAGTATTAGGGTCAACAATAGAATATTCTCTTGCTCCAAAAGATTGTGAAGGAATACCACTATTTTGTGTTGTATAAGTTTGACCAAAAGATACAGCTACTGCAGCTATCGATAAAAGAGATAGTAATTTTTTTCTCATAATAATGTATTAATTAATAATTAGTGTTAGGCTAAATTAAGAAAAAAAAAATAAAAAGCTTAATAAAAAGCTTATATTTAGTACTCTACAGAACTCCTAGATAAACTATTCTTAATATGTTAAAAGAACATAAAAAGCGCATTAACACTCTGTTTTACGGTATTGTGAAATGATGCTTTTGATATTTTTAATTTTGTAAAATATTTTTAAAAAGGCTTAGAGAATTTATATTTCTATGTAAAAAAGATTATTTAATTAAGATTAAGCAGTACTAATTTTCGAGAATTTTGAGTTCTTGGGTATATATTCGGGTACAAATGCACTATTTCATTATTAATAGTTTGTAACCACGATGGGATTCGAACCCATATTGTCAGAACCGGAATCTGATATTTTATCCATTAAATTACGTAGCCTTAAAAACTTTAGTAAAAATAGACAAATAGAGAAATTTTAAATAAAATATTTATCTAAAATTTCGGTGTTGAGTTGCTGTAAAAAAATCTCTGAAAATTTGATTAATTTCTTCATTAGATCTCGAGGCTTTTATCCCAAGTTGTGGATAAATTTGTATAATGTAGGTTGTTAGTGTAGAAACCGTATTTGTTCCGAATTGATGAATTTCCTCTGACAATATATCTTCGATAGTAAGATTATTAATTAATAACTCTTCCATTTGTTGTGCATAATTTAAAAGTTCTAGAGTCGTTCGTTTTAAAAAAACATCAAGTTGTTGTTGAACAGAAAAAGTAATTATTTCTAAACTTTTTTCTAAAAAATGTTCAGCCATTCCAATATAATTTACCAATAAAGTTAAATCAGCAAAAACATGAAATGGAATTTTTTCAACCAAATCATCACTGAAAAAAGTATTATAAATAAAACTATAATCTTTATGTACGGTTTGATTAACAACTTCAAAACTATGAGAAGATGTAGCAACCATTCCCATGGATTTCCAGCTTGGGATTAGTTTTACTTGTGCTTTATCTAGAATAAAAGATAAAATTTTAGGTTGATTATTTTCGTCAACTAATGGTTGTCCATTTTCTAAAATTTGAGCATTAAGTGTAAAATGAGTTAAATATGGCGCACCTGTAGCGTAATGCCATAAACCATTAATAATGTAATGATCTTTTACTTTTTCGGCAGTTCCGCCAATCATTCCGCTTCCTCCAAAGCAAGCTTTTTGATTCGAAAATATTTCGAATGCCACAGAAGGAGATAAATTTCTAGAAAAATAATTTGCACCACTACATAAGGTAACAAACCAGCCTAAACTTCCGTCTATTTTAGATACTGTTTGTAAAATTTTGAGACCTTCGGAAGTCGTTAATCCTAAACCATTGTATTGCTTCGGAACCCAGATATTCAACCAATTATTAGTTGCTATTAATTCGATAATTTCTGAATTGAAATATGTAACGTTTAATAAATTTTCTCGAATGGATTGTACGTTAAGCATTTTCAGAATTATTTAAAATTTTTCTCCAATTTAAATAGCCAGAAACTGCAACAGAAAATAAAATGATTGATAGAATTGCATATAAATAAAGATCTTTATGAATCATTAATGGAATAGAAATAAGGTTACTAATGTTAAGTAAAATCCAGTTTTCTAATTTCCTTTTTGCCATCAACCACATTCCTGCCCATGCAAATGCACTAACGAGAGAATCCCATATAGGAACATCCGAATCTGTGAAATGTGTCAAAGCAAAGTAGAATATTGTAAAACTAAAAAAGATAATTCCAATTGCAATTTTCCATTCTTTTGTCGTTGTTTTAGAAATTTCTATTTCATGTTTTTGTTGACCAAATTTCCAATACAATAAACCATAAAAACTCATAATTAAATAATAAATATTTAATGTGAATTCTGCATAAAGTTTTGAGTTGAACATGACAACTAACGTAAGTAAAATTCCCGCAATTCCGAACAGATAATTTTTTGGATTATTGTATCGCGCTAAAACCACTTGAAAAATTGAAAAAACGACACCCAGCCATTCTTGCCAAGTTGTTTGTAAAATAATTTCCTTCATCATTCTTATTTTTTTTGATGAGGAGATAGAAGTTATAATTAACATCAATCCCTCCGCCAGCATTACCTGGATCAGGTGTAGAACAAAATTGTTCTTGGGTATATTCTCAGCCAAAAATTAGCACCCCATTTGTCTTCAAAGATGAAAAGATTATTTCAATAAAAAAAGAACTTATAAAAAGTTCTTTTTTCTAAATTAATCCAAATTGTTTGAAATGATGTGTAAAGTGTTTTTTATGAAAGGTTTTCCAATCTTCATAACCAATTTCTGCAAGAACAGGATTTTCTATTTTTGCATCAGGATTTGCCTCAAAATAAGCATGAAAAGTATCAATTTCACTTTCTAATTTATTGATTGCTTCTTCTAGAGAAGAATATCTCAAATCCAACAAACCTTCCATTCCGCCAGCTTTTATTCCACGTTCCATTTCTCCGTCAGATTCTAACAAAAAAGCTTTGTATTTCGGAATCATTTCTTTGGGAATTCTACAAGGAATATGTAAACCTCCGTTCGACATTTTTGTTGCTACAATCAAATGTTCTACCATGTGTTGCGGTGTCATAATTCCCCATTCTGACTGCTGATCTACAGTTAAAGTATTCAATCTATCAATCAAATTTTGTTTATTATTAAAGTCTACAAACATTTTCTTATTATTTTGGTTTCAATTTAGTTATTTTAATTATGTTTTCAGTTAAATTTGTGAATAATCAATTCTAAATACTCTTCAAATGATGAAATTTTTCAGCCTATTATTTGTGACTATTTTATTAACCTCTTGTGTTTCTCAGCACAATAAGATTATTCAAGAAAATATACTTTCTCTTAAAAATAGTTATTGCAAAGCACCATTTCATTATAATTATGATAAAAAAGTGCCTTCTTATAATGCAGACTCTATTATTGATGCAAACAAGAGTTTGAAAAACAATTTTTCTGATCAAAGCATTTTGATTATGAACGCACTTGGAACGATAGATGAAGTAGAAAAAATTGTAGAACTTAAGAAAAATCCGTCTTTAGAGTCGCGTGTAAAAGTATTGGAACTTAAAAATTCTATCAATAGTAAAATTACAATTGCGATGACAGAGTTAGACGCTGTTGCTGCGGAATTTGATTGCGAAGGTGAACGAGTTGGACAAATGGCAAACTATGTAAATAACCTGAATGACAATAAAAATAATAAGTTGATAATATATTCTATTGCAGTTGGTGCAGCAGCTTCTATAGCTGGCGGAATTATAAAAAGCGATGGTTGGGGAAGTGCTGTGGATATAGGTGGAGGAATTTTAGGAGCAGGTTTGGGGTTTGCAACATTAAACCCAAAGGGTAAAAAAATAATTTTTATTCATGAACGTAATTTGCTTCGCGATATTTGGACACAAAAATTAGAGTCAGAGAATTTTCCGCCTTTTATTTGGTATATGTACACGGAAACAAAGTTTTCGAATAACACAGGAGGATTGTCAATTATAGAAAATATAAAGAAGCGTTGGTTACAGTTTAATTTTGATAATAATATAGATGAAGCAAATCAATCTGTAAATTTTCAGAATGGAGGAGAATATCTTGCAGACGACTTATACAATCGGACATCAATGCTCAATCAAATGCAATCTGCAACCCGAACTATTAATCAAAGTATTAATTATTTGTTGTTAGATTTAGATAAATTAGTCGTGTATTAAATAATTATAAAATGAATTTTAATCTTCAACCAATATTAGAGAATGACTTAGTTATTCTAAAACTTCTATCCGAAAATGATTTTGAAGAGTTATATTCAGCTGCTTCAGATCCAAAAGTGTGGGAACAACATCCGAATAAAAATCGTTGGCAAAGAGAAGTTTTTCAGAATTTTTTTGATGGAGCAATTCAGAGTAAAGGCGCTTTCAAAATTATCGATAAACAAACGAATCAAGTTATTGGAAGTTCGCGTTTTTATGATTTTGATGACAAAGATTCTTCTATTTTGGTTGGATATACATTTTACGCAACAAGTTCTTGGGGAAAAGGAATTAATCCGTCGGTTAAGAAATTAATGTTTGATTATATTTTTCAGTTTGTAGACAAAATTTATTTGCATGTTGGTGCAGAAAATGTTCGCTCGCAGATAGCTGTAGAACGTTTGGGATGTAAAAAAATAAAAGAAGAAGAGGTGGCTTATTTCGGCGAAAATCCTAAATTAAATTTTGTTTATGGTATTCATAAAAATGATTGGTTTAAGTAATTGAAAATTATAATATTTACTTGAAAGGCAGATTTTTTTCTGTCTTTTTTTGTGAAATAAATTGAAATATATGATTATGTTTTTCTTAATAAAAACTACTTTTACTGAAGTTTTCATAACGATTAATGAGTAACATTACATTAAACCCAATTTACGAAAAGATAATTGATGATTTATCGAATCAAAAATATTCTATTTCAGACTTTTTCTTCTCTCCAGAAGAAACAAAACAACTTCGCGAATCAATCATACAACAAGATAAAGATTTTCATCAAGCTGCAATCGGAAATTCTCAAAATGAACAAATTGTGAAATCTGTTCGTGGCGATAAAATTCGTTGGATTGATGAAAGTCAAAAATCAAAAACGGAAGAAATTTTCTTTGAAAAAATAAATGATTTTATTCTTTATCTTAATATGACGTGTTATATGGGAATTGAAGAAAGTGAGTTTCATTACGCTATTTATCCCGAAGGAACTTTTTATCAACGTCATGTTGACGCCTTCAAAAACGATGATAGACGCACGCTTTCTATCGTATTATATTTGAATGATGAAGAGTGGAAAGATGAATATGGAGGACAATTGACTCTTTATTTACCAGACGAAAATAATACTGAAAAGGAGTTGAATGTTTTGCCTTTGGCTGGTCGTATTGCGATTTTTGATAGTAAAACTATTCCACACGAAGTAAAAAAAGTAAACCGCCCACGTTATAGTATTACGGGCTGGTTGAAAACAAGATCAAGAACTGGTGTTATATGATTCAAAAGCTTTTATTATAAAGGCTTTTTTTGTATATTAAAATTAGATTAGAAAATTCACAATCAATAGTTTGATGAAGTTTAATGTCTAATTTTGTAAAAATATTTTTTAGATGCAGATACTTGTTATTGAAGATGATAAGCGAATTAGTGATTTCTTAATCAAAGGATTAGAAGAAAACAATCATTTGGTTACTTTATGTAAAAATGCAGAATTGGTATTAGAAAATTATTTGAATATTCAATTTGATCTAATCATCTGCGATATTATGTTACCTGGAATGGACGGAATTCAGTTAGTACAAACACTTCGTTTCAAAAAAATATTTGCACCAATTCTAATGTTAAGCGCTCTAAATTCTGTACAAGACAAAGTTTCTGCTTTGGATTATGGCGCAGACGATTACATTACAAAACCTTTTCATTTTGATGAATTATTATCTAGAATTAAAGCCTTAACACGTCGTAATCAGTTTCGTCAAAACGAAACAATATCTAATATTTTGACTTTTGGTACATTAGAAATCGATCTCAATCAATACAAGGTTTCCGTTAATCAAGAAGAAGTTGATTTGTCGCCACGTGAGTTCAAATTACTCAATTATTTGATCGAAAATATAGAAAAAACGGTAACACGTATTCAAATTTTAAATGCTGTTTGGGGCATCACTTTTGACAATCATACCAATGTTGTGGATGTTTATATTTCGTATTTACGAAATAAAATAGAGAAGAATAATTGCAAATATATTTACACGGTAAAAGGTGTAGGTTATATGTTCAAAGCTTAAATTATGAAGTTAAAACATCGTCTTTCACTCTATTCAATTATTATTTTTAGTGTAGTTATTTTAATTGTTTCTACGGTTATTTATTTCTCGTTTTACACACAAATGGAGAAAAAAGAGATTCAATCTTTAGAAAGTAAATCGCTCTTGGCTGCAATTTATTATCTAGAACAAGATGAATTACCAACATTAGAACATGAGAATATAAAAACTCAGATGTTGAAGACGATTTCTCGAAAAAATATAGTGATTTATGATACTTTAAATCAAAAATTTAATGGAAATATGGATGTTGATGATAATATTTCATCAAAATTTATAAACAATGTTCGCCTTAATAATAATGATTTTTTTACTTCAGAACATTTCTTTTACAATGGGATATTTTATCGTGACAATCAAGGTGATTTTGTAGTTATTACGCGTCAATCAAAAGATGAATTTAATGATCAAATGCAATCGTTGTTACATATTTTAATTATTGTTTCAGTTATTGGCTTATTGTTTATCTATTTGTTTTCACAATATTTAGGTTACATTGCTTACGAGCCGATTACCAAAATTATTGAACAAATAAAAGAACGTGATACTAAAAACTTTAATGAACCTTTGGTTTTAAAAAAATCGTACGCCGAGATTGAAGATTTGGTCAAAACATATAATCATTTTATAGATCGGATTGCACAAACATTTAATGTTCAAAAAAATTTTATAGATTATGTTTCGCACGAATTACGAACACCAATTACTGCTCTTTTGGGAACTTTAGAGGTTACAAATCATAAAAAAAGAACGTCGGAAGAATATGAATTAGTCATTGTACAATTAAAACAATATACCAATGATTTACAAGAAACTCTAGATCAAATGATGCTGCTTTCGGGAGCGAAAACAAGTTTTGAATTTAAAACAATTCGAATTGATGAAATTGTTTGGCAAGTAATAGAAAATGCAGTTTTATATCATAATGCAAAAATAAATGTAGATATAAAAGTTGAAAATAATAAGTTATTAAGTATTCAAGGAAACGAAAAATTAGTAGAAGTTGCTTTGAATAATTTAATAGGAAATGCAATAAAATATTCCGATAATCAAGAGATTATGATTCAGTTTTTGGAAGTGAATCAACAACTTAAACTTCATATAATTGATAAAGGAATTGGTATTTTAGAAACTGATTTAGCAAAAATAAAACAGAATTTTTTTCGAGGTCAAAACACACAATTTTATCAAGGAAAAGGAATCGGACTTTCTATGGCAAATATTATTTTTACTTTGCATGAAATAGATTTACAAATCGAAAAAAATAAACCAAAAGGAACCATTGTAAAATTGAGTTTTAAATAATGTTTTGTCTTAAAATAAACGATCATCAAAAAACTCTAATCTACTTTTAATCTACTTCAAAATTCACCTTAATCTTCAGTTACTAATTTTGAAATTCAAAAAAGTAACGAAGTGAAAACATTCTATTTATCGGCGATTACTGTTTGTATGGTATCAACTTTACAAGCGCAATCGTACACAATACAAGATTTAGAAGCTCAGTTTCTTCAGAAAAATTATTTATTGATTGCAAATAAACTCAATATTGATAAAGCTGATGCGGAAATTGTTCAAGAAAAACTATGGAATAATCCTACGCTTAGCATTTCTGAAGTAAATCTTTGGAAAACCTACCAGATTGAGGAACAACCTTATCTATTCGGAAAATATGGTAAAAATCAACAGGTTTCTGTAGAATTGGAGCAATTGATAGAAACGGCTGGTAAACGAAAAAAACGAGTAGCAATCAAACAACTAGAAAAAAATAACGCGTTGTTTGATTATGAAGAATTGTTACGTGAACTGAAAAAAGAATTACGTCAATCGTTTTATACTTTATCACGTATCAATCAAGAAGAAAATCAACTTCAAAATATGTTGAATTTGTTTACGCAAATGAGCAATCAATATGAAAGACAATCTAAATTACAGAATGTTTCGAAAGCAGATTTTTATCGAATTCAGACTGAGTTACTAGGCTTGCAAAAAGAATCTGTTTTACTCGAAAATGAAAAAATAGATGGATTAAATAAATTACGATTATTAACTCAAAATTCGGAGTTAAATATAGATCAACTTCAATTTGAGACTTCAATAAAATCACAAAATCAACTTCCTTTTGATTTGAAAAATAGTGCTAAAAATCAAAATATTGGACTGAAAAAACAAGAAAATGAGTTGAATTTAGCTAAAAATCAATTGATTTTGGAAAAAGCACAACGTACACCAGATTTAACTTTTCAGTTAAATTATGATCGTGGAGGAAATATTATGCGTGATTTTGTTGGAGTAGGTGTAAGTGTAGATTTACCCATTTTTAATACGAATAAAGGAAACATAAAAGCTGCAAAAATTTCTATTGAACAACAATTAGCAAATCAAAATGCGTATCAATTAGAGCTCGATCAATCGATAGATCGTTTGCAAAATCAATTAAAAAAATTAGAAGAAACATTGAATTTTTGGTCTTTAGAAAAAGAGCAAGAACAGAATTTAATGATTGATAATTATAAAAAACATTTACAAAATAAACACATCACTTTAATGGAGTTTATAGATTTTACACAAGCTTACCGCGAAGCACAACAAGCTTATTTAGAATTACAAGAAACATACAAACACACGTATGAGGAGTTACAATATATCGTAGGAAAAGATTTTTAAGACATGAAAAAAAGTATTTATTTTTTGGCAATTTATAGCTTGTTTTTTACAAGTTGTCAGAAAAATATAGAAGAAAATACAGATGATAAGCAAACCGAAAAAACGTTTTGCTTGAATGAACAGTTGAAAAAATCAACTGAAATTGTTCCTATTTCTGAGCAGCCAATACATGAGCAATTAACCTTATCAGGAAAAATAGAATACAATGAAAATGATTTGGTTGCCTTCAAAAGTTTATTGCAAGGTGTTGTAGATCGTGTAAATTTTGAGTTGGGCGATTTTGTGAAACAAGGTCAAGTTTTGGGTGTTGTAAAGTCGACAGAAGTGCAAGATTTAATGCAACAAAAACGATATTATCAAAATCAGATTGATTTATTTAGTAAACAAATCAAAACAAAAAAAGAATTATTGAATGACGGAATGGTTTCGTCTACAGAACTTTCTGAAGTTGAGCATGAATTGCAAGCTGCAAAAATAGAACGAGATAAAATTAATTCTACCTTACAAATGTATCGAGCAGTTGGTAACGGTCAGTTTCAAATTTTGGCGCCAAAAAACGGTTATATCGTTCAAAAAAATATGAGTGTAGGTCAGTCCATCACTTCTGAAAATGAAGACGCATTATTTTCCATTTCTAATCTAAAACAGGTTTGGGTTATGGTGAATATTTATGCGAGTAATTTGCAATATGTCAAAAAAGGCGATTTTGTAAAAGTGCGAACAGTTGCTTATCCAGACCGTATTTATTCAGGAAAAATAGATAAAATATATAATGTTTTTGACGATAATGAACATGTTTTGAAAGCACGTGTGGTGTTAGAAAATCAAGATTTAAATTTAATGCCAGGTTTAAGTGCCGATATTATTATTGATAAAAATACGTCGGTAGGTAAAGCATTTGCTCTTCCAAATAATGCCAAAATTTTCGAGAATAATAAAGAATATGTGGTGGTTTATACTTCAGATTGTAAGATGGAAACTCGAAAAATAACACCTATTGCGAGTAATGAGGAATATACATTTGTGAGCGAGAAATTCATGAATAATGAACAAATTATTACCAAAAATGCTTTGGTTATTTATGAAGAATTAAACAAATAACAACATGAAAAAGTTAGTACAAGCAATCGTAACTTTTTCGTTGCGCAATACAACCTTTATACTTTTTGCCACATTTGCATTACTTTTTGGTGGAATATATGCGTTAAAACATACACCAATAGAGGCTTTTCCAGATGTAACGAATACACGAGCACGAATTATTACACAATGGCCCGGACGTAGTGCAGAAGAAATGGAAAAATTAGTCACTTTACCTGTTTCTAAAGTAATGAATAGTATACCTCACAAAGCAAATATTCGATCAATATCCTTGTTTGGTTTGTCGGTTGTAAACGTGCAGTTTGAAGATGGTGTAGACGATTTCTATGCGCAACAATATGTATCAAATAAGTTGAATGGTGTTGATTTACCTGATGGTGCCGATGCGGATATAGAGCCGCCTTCGGGAGCTACAGGCGAAATTTATCGTTATGTGATAAAAAGTGATTTACCAATTAAAGAAGTTACTGCGATACAAGATTGGGTAATAGAGCGAGAATTGCTTTCTGTACCTGGAGTAGCAGATGTGGTAAGTTTTGGTGGAGAAGAAAAAACGTATGAAATAAAAATCAATCCAACTGAACTTAAAAATTACGATTTATCACCTTTAGATGTTTATGAAGCAGTTTCAAAATCGAATATAAATGTAGGTGGAGATGTTATAGAGCAAGGCGATCAGGCGTATGTTGTGCGTGGAGTTGGTTTGTTGGATAAGATTGAAGATATAGGGAATATTACCGTGAAACTAAATGGTTCTACACCTATATTAATCAAAAATGTTGCAGATGTTGTGGTTTCAAATAAACCTCGTTTGGGACAAGTTGGTTATAATAATCAAGATGATTTAGTTGAAGGAATTGTGATTATGTTACGTGGTGAAAATCCATCTGAAGTAATTGGAAATTTAAAACTAAAAATAGAGGAGTTAAATAAAAGAACACTTCCCGATAATGTAAAAATAGAAACAGTTGTAGATCGTACAAAATTGGTAGATAATACTGTACATACGGTTTCTAAGAATATTATAGAAGGAATTTTATTGGTTTCGTTAATCGTTTTTGTGTTTTTATACAATTGGAAATCCACATTTATTGTGGCATCGGTTATTCCGCTTGCGTTTTTATTTGCAATTATTGTACTTAAAATTCAAGGTTTACCCGCAAATCTAATTTCGATGGGATCTTTGGATTTTGGTCTGTTGCTCGAAGGAACTTTGGTTATCGTTGAAACTGTTTTTGTGGCTTTAGCAACAATGCAACATCGAGTAGGAGCAGAGCGTTTTGCAAAAATGAGTAAAATGGGTGTCATCAAAAAAAGTGCAGGTAGTGTAGCATCCTATATTTTCTTTGCTTTAATTATTTTGATTGTGGCATTATTACCTATTTTTTCTTTTCAAAAAGTAGAAGGTAAAATGTTCACACCCTTAGCATTTACGTTGGGTTACGCCTTGTTAGGTTCATTAATTTTGAGTTTAACCTATGTGCCAGCAATGTGTAAATTGTTGTTTACTAAAAATATCGAAGAAAAAGAAAATTTCATAACACGCTTTTTTCAGAAAACAATTTACGGAATGTATGCAGTCGCTTTTCGTTACAAAAAACTTTCGATTGCTTTATTTTTAGGAATCTTGTCTTTGTGTTTTTTTAAATTTATGAATTATGGATCAGAATTCTTGCCAAAATTAAACGAAGGTGCAATTTATGTACGCGCAACTTTACCTAATAGTGTGAATTTGAAAGAATCGACACGGTTGACCAAGGAAATGAAAGAAATGTTGCAGAAAGATTGTGACGAAATTGATTTTATTTTAACACAAACAGGTCGTCCAAATGATGGAACTGATCCTACAGGATTTTTTAATATAGAATTTAATATTCAATTAAAAGATGAAAAAGAATGGAATAGAAAGGTCTCAAAAGAAGAAATTATTCAAGAAATGAGAACAAAATTAAACCATTATCCTGGAATTAACTTCGGATTTAGTCAACCAATTCAAGATAATGTAGAAGAATATGTGGCGGGTGTAAAAAGTTCGTTAGTGATAAAAATTTTTGGAGATGATTTATACGATTTAGAAAAATACGCCAACAAAATAGCCCAATCTATCAATAAAGTAAATGGAATTACAGATGTTAATGTGTATAAAAATATTGGTTTACCAGAGCTGAAAATTCAGTTACATGACAATAAAATGGCAAAATATGGTATTAATACAGCCGATGTACAAGCAGTTATAGAAATGACAATTGGTGGACAAACAGCGACAAAATTTTACGAAAACGATCGTCAATTTGATGTTATTCTTCGTTTTCAAGAAGCTTATCGTGATACACCAGAAAAAATTGGAAATATATTAATTCCGACCAGTAACGGACAAAATATTCCATTACAAGAAATTACGACTATAGGTTATCAAACAGGTCCAGCGTTTATTTACCGCGAAGGAAACAGCCGTTATATTGGTGTTGGTTTTAGTATAGAAGGTCGGGATTTGGGAAGTACCATTGCTGAGGCAAAAAAAGTAGTGGAAAAAGAAATAAAATTACCAAAAGATAATTACATGGAATGGGCAGGCGAATTTGAAAGTAAAGAACGTGCAGCGCAACAATTAGCAATGGTTGTTCCTATTTCTTTAGTTCTAATTTTGTTGTTGTTGTATTTTAATTTTGGAAACATGAAAGATACAGCAATTGGTGCATTAACACTAGCTTTCGCTTTTGTTGGTGGTTTTATTTCGCTATGGGTTACAGGTACTATTTTTGGTATTTCGGCAGGAATTGGTTTCATTATTTTGTTTGGCGTGGCAACTATTGACGGTATTGTATTAATTGGTGTGATACGTGACAATTTAAAATATAAAATGAATTTGAAAAAAGCAATCGAAAGCGGAATACGTAGTAGAATTCGTCCAGTTGTAATGATTGCATTAATGGGATCTATGGGATTATTGCCCGCAGCATTATCTACCGGAATGGGTTCTGAAATTCAAAAACCATTAGCTATTATGATTGTTGGTGGATTGATTATTTGTTTAATCTTATCATTTACAATTTTACCTATTGTTTTTTACTTGGTTCATAAAAAAGAATATGAAAGGTAAAATTTTTATCTAACTCGTTTTATTTTATTCCTGAAATAATAAATAAACAAGTAGATATCTATGGTCGGAAGAGAAATCTTCCGACTTTTTTATTCATCACAAAATAGTTATTCCAATAACTCAGGACGTTTAGATTTTGGTAAAGTCAAAATAACGAGATTATACGAATCTTTTATCCAAGTTTTAATCAAGTCATCTTTTGCATCATCGTTTACTGTAACTGTGTTCCAATGCTTTTTGTTCATGTGATAACCTGCATTTACGGCATTGTAAGTTGCACGTAATTCGAGCGCATTATCAGGATCACATTTTACATTTACAGAATTAAATTGATTGATATTTGTCAAACAAAACATTTTACCAGCAATATAAAAAACCAAAGTAACTTCATCAAAAGGAAATTTTTCTTCCACCAAAGGCAATGATAGACAATAATCGCGTAATTCTTCGATATGCATTCTTTATTATTTTTATTTGATTAAATATAGAAATAAAAAAAGTTCGGAATCAATAATTCCGAACTATAATATGAAAACATTTTATTTTAGCTTCTTTTACAAAATAAATCTTGCCCGATTGTACATAAGATTTTAAGATAGTTTCTAACTTATTTTCTAATTTAGAATCTGGTCTAATTTTTTGATTAAATCTAACATAAGAAATATCAAATGCGGCGCCATAATTATGCGAACTATCATTAGAAGACGCATTACTGTTAACTCCTCGCAATCTATTCTGATCGCTTAATGTTCGCGTTAATGAGGTTACAACAAAAAAATTCTGCCCAGTTTCCTTTACAAAATCATTTGCAATGCTCCTTAAAATATCACGTCCTTTTGGAACTAAATAGGAATGACTGTGCGATAAATCGCCAATTCGCCAACCATAACCACGCTGTTTTATTTTTACTAAACTACCTTGATTGATGTATTTATTTAAATGCTTATCATTTTTAATCAATTCGAGATTATGCGATTTTGCAGAATTCAAATGCTGAATATATTCTTTAGATGGTTCTATAATCACTCTTTTCTGAGCAAAACCATGTAAAGAATTACAAAATAACAATATGATTAGTAAATTTCTCATGTTTGAATTTCTTCTCAGCAAAAATAGAAAAGAAGTTCCGAATTTACATCGTTGTTGACTTAAATTGTTCTGGATTACGAACAGTTACGTGAAAACAATGTTGTTTATACTCTTTTATATAATAAATTTTACCATCTTCTTGCAGTTGCTTCAGAATTTCTTCCAAATTATCACGATGCGTTTTACTATACGAATATTTGTTGTTAAATTTTGTGTAAGACAAATCGAAAGAAGCACCATAATTATGCGAACTTTCGCCTTTGGCTGCATTGCTATTTACACGACGTAAACTTGCTTGACTTTCTTCTGATCGTGTTAACGAAGTTACTGTAATCGTCGCACTATTTTCTTCGAGAAATTTATTTGCAATTTTTTCTAAAATGGTTTTTGCTCTTGGATTTAAAAAGGCTTTACTATGAGTAAGTTTTTCTATCGTGTAGCCACTTCCTTCTTCAGGAATTGCGACTAATTTTTTTAAAATAACATAACCATCAATATCATTAAAGCTTTCTATAGCTGACATATTAAATGATTGTGCTGCCATTAAATGATCATCGTATGTTACTTTTTTTGTTACGATAGAAAAAGAAGATTTCGCAGTGTTTTCTGCTAAAGTGTAACTTTCTTGACTTTGTGCTGAACCAAATATTCCGCCGAAAAGACAAGAAAGTGCAATTAATTTTTTCATTTTTCAATATTATTACGCTGCAAAATTAGAAGTAACAATTTAATAAAGACTTTTCAATAATTATAATATTTAGGTAAATATTGTTTAAAGTTTTCTTAAAATTCTAAATTATTAGTATAAAATAAAGTGTTTGATTATTTTATATTAATAATTTTTATTGGCTCTGTTTCTAAAAAATTCTCAAATTGATGAATTTTAAATCAAAATGCGCTACGGGTATAGTATATTTACTTTTTAAGTACATTATTAAATAATATATTTATTTTTGAACTTTATAATAACACCTAAAAATAATATGAGAAAAAAGTTGTCTTTTTTAGTCTTTTTAATGTTTATTTTATCAACAAATGCGCAAGTAGGTATTGGTATTGACACGCCAAAAGCAACCTTACATGTATCAGAGAATGATTCGAATCCTATAAAAGGTATAATTATACCAAATTTAACTTTTGTACAGGCGAATGATATGGTTTTGACGAATGATCAAAATACTATGATTATTTATATCAAAGATGTAGTTGGGTCGATAGCATTAAAAAGAACTCAAAAAATGAGGAATGTATATTATACAGGATTTTATTATTGGAATAATAGTACATGGGAATTGCTTTCTTCTCCTTTACTTTCTACCACAAACAATTTTTTATCATCTAATGATGAATTTGAAACAGGTATTAGATTAGCAAAGCATGTGAAATCACCAATTTATGCTTCTTATTATGCGCGATTAGGAAATAAAGCAGTAGATTTTAGTTATGCTTATACTGGAACTGCTAGCTCTTATGGAGCTTCTGGAGAAAATAGTTTTGCAATCGGAACACAAAATATAGCTTCTGGTAAATTTTCTGTTGTTATGGGAGCATTTAATACATCGAGTGGATCAAATTCAATGTCATGGAATGGTTCTCAAACAAGTTTAACAAGTAATACGGCTTCAGGTAATGCTTCTACAGCTTGGGGATGGAGAACAAAAGCAAATGGACATTTATCTACCGCTTTAGGTTATAACACAATAGCAAGTGGAGCTTTGGAGACAGTTTTAGGTTTTAACAATACAGTTTATATTCCACAAGATAATGTAACAAATAATTTAGTTAATGATATGACAATTCCTATAAATACAGATAGAATTCTTACTGTAGGTAACGGAAAAGGAGTAGGAAGTTTACCAATAAACTCAGATGCTTTAACTTTATTAAGAAATGGTAAACTAGCTGTAGGAATTGATAATTTTGAAACGACTAAGAGTGACGCCAAAGTTCAAATAAATGGAGGAGTTAAAGTTGCTGCTGAAAATATAACTTTAGCAACCAATATCTGTAATTCAGACAATCTTGGGAAAATAATATTTGTTGAGGATCATTTCCATGGTTGTAAATCTACAGGTTGGGTGAAACTGAATAATTAACAATATTTCACATATAATTTAATCTTAAAAACCAAAACATAAATTTTTTATCATTCTAATTTCCTTATTTTTGCATTAATTATTCATTTTTATTTTTTAGACTATTTATAGAATGGCAAAAGTTAAAGTTGGAATGGTACAAATGACTTGTACTAATAACAAACAAGAAAATTTAAATAAAGCGATAGAGCAAGTAAAAATTGCAGCTGCAAAAGGAGCTCAAATCGTATGTTTACAAGAATTATTTACTTCATTATATTTTTGTGATGTAGAAGATTATGATAATTTTGATTTAGCAGAAGCAATTCCTGGACCATCAACAGACACATTATCTGCTGTTGCAAAAGAATTAGGAGTTGTTATAATCGCATCATTATTTGAGAAACGTGCACAAGGATTATATCACAATACAACAGCAATTTTAGATGCTGATGGACAATATTTAGGTAAATATCGCAAAATGCATATTCCTGATGATCCAGGATTTTATGAGAAATTTTACTTTACGCCAGGCGATTTAGGTTACAAAGTTTTTGAAACTAAATTTGGTAAAATTGGTGTATTAATCTGTTGGGATCAATGGTATCCAGAAGCCTCTCGTATTACAGCTTTAATGGGTGCCGATATGTTATTTTATCCTACAGCTATTGGTTGGGCAACAGATCAAGATGAAGAGACGAATGCAGATCAGTACAATGCGTGGCAAACTATACAGCGTTCGCATGCAGTAGCAAACGGATTGCCCGTAATTTCTGTAAATCGTGTTGGTTTTGAGCAAGATGGTGCAATGAAATTCTGGGGAGGATCTTTCGCTACAAATGCACAAGGGAAATTGTTGTATTTAGCTTCGCATGAGAACGAAGAAACTGAAGTTGTAGAATTAGAACTTAACGAAACAGATTTTTTCCGTAAACATTGGCCTTTTATGCGCGATCGTAGAATAGATTCGTATCAGCCAATTACAAAACGTTTTATTGACGAGGATTAATGAAGAAATTATTTTCACTTATTGTATTATTTGGAAGTTTTGCATTTGGTCAAATAAAACCAATTCAAATAGATCCGATTAATAATAATTTATTTGTTTATCAAACATTCAATTCGTTTAGTGGTGTTGAGTATAATGCAAACTCAATGTATTTGGTTACTGATAAAGGAATTATTTTGTTTGATGTTCCTTGGCAAAAATCGCAGTATCAAGAATTAAATGATCTGTTACAAGAAAAGTATAATTTACCAGTTATTGCTGTGTTTGTAACACATTCGCATGATGATAGAGCAGGAGATTTGAGTTTTTATAATGACTTGAATATTCCAACGTATGCATCTGCTTTAACAAATTCTAAATTGAAAAAAGAAGGAAAAGCAACTTCAAAATTTGAGATAGAATTAGGAAAAACGTACAAATTCGGTAAAGAGAAATTTGTTGTTGAATATTTTGGAGAAGGACATACTTCTGATAATGTTGTGGTTTGGTTTCCGAAATATAAAGTTTTGAATGGTGGTTGTTTAATAAAAGGAGCTGACGCTGTAAATTTAGGTTATATTGGTGAAGCAAATGTTACTGAATGGCCAAAAACGATACAGAAATTAGTCACAAAACATCCAAAAATCAAGCAAGTTATTCCAGGACATGATGATTGGAAAGTTCCAGGACATATCGAAAATACGTTTAAACTTTTAGAAAAGAAATAAAATTGAATACAATAAATACAACTAAATTTCCTAAAGATTTAGGATACAGATTTCCAGCAGAATGGGAAGAGCATGAAGCAACTTGGCTTTCTTGGCCACATAAAGAGGAATCTTGGCCAGATCGTATACAATTAATTTATCCAGCTTATGCACAATTTATTGCTGAATTGACAAAAGGTGAAAAGGTAAGAATTAATGTAAAAGATGAAGCAATGAAGGCTTTTGCACTTTCACATATCGAGAAAACTGAAGCAGATTTATCACAAGTTGAATTCTATTTTTTCGAAACAAATGATGCATGGTGTCGCGATCATGGTCCTGCTTTTTTGTTGAATAAAAATAATCCTGACAATCAAAAAGTGATTGTAGATTGGGGATTTAATGCATGGGGAGGAAAATATCCACCTTTTGAAAATGATGATGTAATTCCTACAAAAATTGGAGAAGCATTTGATATTCCCGTATTTCATCCAGGTATTATTATGGAAGGTGGTTCTGTAGAATTTAACGGAAAAGACACGTTATTAACCTCGAAATCTTGTTTGTTAAATGAGAATCGTAATCCTGAATATTCGCAAGAGCAAATCGAAGAATTTCTTAGAAATTATTACGGTGTGTCGCAAATTCTTTGGGTAGAAGACGGAATTGTGGGCGATGATACAGATGGACATATTGATGATACAATTCGTTTTGTGAATGAAGATACAGTTTTAACGGTTGTTGAGGTTGATGAAACCGACGATAATTATGAATTACTGCAAGTAAACCTTCGTCAATTGCAGGAAATGCGTTTGCCAGATGGTCGTCCTCTTAATATTATAGAGTTACCAATGCCAGATGGAGTTTATTGCGAAGGCGAGCGTTTACCGGCTTCTTATGCAAATTTTTATATTGCGAATAAATCGGTAATTGTACCAACTTATAATTGTGCAAAAGATGCGATTGCGTTAGATATTATTCAGAAATGCTTTCCAGATCGTGAAATAGTTGGTATAGATTCTACCGATATTATTTGGGGATTAGGTTCATTTCATTGTTTGAGTCAGCAAGAGCCAAAGATTAATTAAAATAATGAACCGATTCTATTGAGTCGGTTTTTTTATGTCAAAACAATCTTTTTTTGTATTATTGAGAGATGAAGAAAATTTATATTTTAACTTTTATTTCGAGCATATTATTTTCATGTACTTCAAATCCAGAAGATAAATGGCGAGGAAAATGGAATTTTGATTCGTATAAAGTAGAAGATATTAGTCAATTGTACAGTTATTACAATATATCAAAAAGTGGTGAAATAGATCAATATCTGATGCCATTGATT
Source organism: Algoriella sp. (assembly GCF_036647415.1). Lineage (NCBI taxonomy): Bacteria > Pseudomonadati > Bacteroidota > Flavobacteriia > Flavobacteriales > Weeksellaceae > Algoriella > Algoriella sp. The sequence goes on along the minus strand of NZ_JAVXKG010000019.1, from coordinate 14,465 downwards.
GGTGTAGATTATTTAATGGTGGAAGATGGAAATGCAAATAATTTGTCAGGATTAAATTATTCTTCAGGAAAGTTTACAGCCGATGATAAATATTTAAAAATAAACAATAAAAAGGTTTATGAAATCATCGATTATCGAAAAAATAGTGTAAAACTAAAACCATTAATGTTAGAATTTAATCAAGATGATAATCCTCTGAATGATATTATTTTAACTTTTGTATCTGATGACTTGTATAATACAACTGAATTAGATTATACTCAACCTCAATATAATAAATGGCGTAAAATACCGACAGATAAAGAGGAGCCTCAAACGATTATTGATCGATTAACTCAACAAGTAGAATATGCACGTATTTATTTCGAGAAAGAGTCTAAGTTGCATAATAAAGTTAAAACGATTGGTGTTGAATTGCCATTTCAATTTTATAGGAACGGAATCGTTTTAGAAGAATATGATCCTATGCAAAAGTGGACAAATTATTTTTATGATTTCGACGATCAACAATTGGCTTATACTTATTTGTTGCACGCTTTCAAGCAAGTAAATAGTGAGCAAATTAAAACAGATAATATTCTTGAATACGATCGACTTTTATTGAAAAATATGGAAACGTATTTAAAATCTGTGAAGGTTAATATTCCAAAATAATTAAATAAATCCCTACAGAAGCAAAAAAGGATAACATTTAAGTTATCCTTTTTTAATTTTTGTCATTTAGTAGTTGGTTAGTAATCTAATCGAATGGATTTCTATAATAAATATTGAAATCTCATAAATAAGTTATTCAATCTTTTTATTTGATTATTTACTTTTACAAACATCTTGTTTATTTACCATAATAAGAAATTTTTTAGTACTCTAAGTGTCTACAATTTCAAATTAATTAACCAATATTATGAGTATGTATTTTTATTTTAAATAATTGTTGTCTTTTGATTTGCAGGTGTTTATGTTTTGTAAAAAAGGAATTTTATTTTCCTTCAAAAAAAAATGAAAAATTAATATAAATCTTTGAATGGAATTTCTAATTGTTTTCCGAAGATTTGTTCATTGTCAAGATTAGAAATTGAAACACCTAATAATCGAACAGGTTTTAAAGTAGAATATCCGTCATTCAATAAATCATAACAGATTTCATTGTACATTTTTTTATCCTTTATTACAAAAGATGCCGATTTACTTTTAGTAGAAACAGTGAAGTCGTTGTATTTTATTTTTACAGTAATTGTTCGTCCGTAAATATTGGTTTTTAATGACCAATTCCAAACGTCTTCCATCAATTGATTTAATGCAGATTCCATTTCTGTTATTGTTTCTAAATCTTCAATAAAAGTATTTTCGGAACCAGAAGATTTTCTAATTCTTGTCGGATTAACTTCTCTAAAATCTAAACCACGCGCAATGTTGTAATAATATTGTCCAGATTTTCCGAATTCTCGACGAAGCTTTTCCAGTTCTATCATTTTTAATTCAGCACCTGTATGTATACCCATCATTTGCATACGTTCGGCAGTCACTTTTCCTATTCCATGAAATTTTTTGATAGGCAATTGCTCTATAAAATTTTCGGACATTTTTGGTGTAATCACATAAAGTCCATTAGGTTTATTGTAATCAGAAGCAATTTTCGCTAAAAACTTATTGAAAGATACGCCCGCAGAAGCAGTTAAATTTGTTCTTTCTTTAATTTTTTGTTTGATTTCGTTGGCAATATCCGTTGCAATTTCAATGTTTTTGTGATTCACAGTTACATCTAAAAATGCTTCATCCAAAGACAAAGGTTCTACCAAATCTGTATATTCAAGAAAAATTTCTCTGATTTGTGTAGAAACTTCTTTGTAAACATCAAAACGAGGTTTTACAAAAATTAATTGTGGACATCTTCGCTTAGCAATTACAGAAGACATTGCCGAGCCAACACCATATTTTCTGGCTTCGTAACTTGCAGTTGCTATGACGCCTCGTTGTTCATTTCCACCTACAGCTATGCATTTTCCTCTTAATTCTGGGAAATCGCGCTGTTCTACGGCAGCAAAAAATGCATCCATATCGATGTGAATAATTTTACGAAGCATTGTACAAAATTACTCCGATTATTTTAGATTATATTCTTGAATAAATGTTTTTAAATTTTTCTTATCCGCAACAATAGTTAAATAATCACCCAATTCTATTGCAACATTTCGGTCAGGATTATTGATAATTTGTCCATCACGCTCTATCGAAACCACAATTCCTTTCGATGTATCCTTTACCCAACCAATTGTTTTTTGGTTTAAGGGAGAATGATTTTTCGGAATTACGACTTTATCCAACGTAATATTATCGGTGTTTTTCAATTCATTATTTTCTGGAGGAGTTTCGCCAATAATTTGCAAATATTTTTCGAAACGTTGTATTTGCTCATCAGTTCCGATAATTCCAATTTTGTCAAAAGGATAGAGGGTAGATTCTGAATTTGGCATTTGTAAAATACGATCGCCACGTTTTATATACGCAATATTGATTTGAAATTTTGTTCGCCAATCTAAATCTCCTAATGGAACGCCAATAAAATTTGCATTTTGTGGAATTATCATGTCAGAAATATGCGTATTGTCCCAAGAATACTGAAAGCGTTCTAATCGTTTTCTATCTTCTATTTTTTTGCGCATTATTTCGCGTTCATTCAAATTATAAATAAATTTTGTTTGAATATAATTGTAAAATTTATTGAAATATTTTGATAGAAAATACATTGTTGCCAAAAGTATAATTGCTAAAATAATAGAAGCGATTTTACTTGAAAAAAATTGATTATAAATAAAAACCACCGCCACTATAGCTAAAGCAAGACGAATCGTAATAATTGCTATAATTGGTGCACGATTGTAGTTAGATTCGTCCCAAAATTCCCGGATAATATCTCTTTTTGGACGATTTCCTATTATCGCCCAAATAAAAGGAATACATAATATAAACGTTAAAATTAAACTTGCTAAACTTGCTCCAAAATAAGAAAACCAATCAGTTAATAGAAATAAAACATAACTGCGAATAATAATGGTTATTGCAATGATAATTATTCCATTAATGAATATGGTTGTGATGGTTTGTCTTATAATAGAATTCCACTTATTTTCATCTTGTATATGTTGTGTATCTGATGAATATTTGTTTATACCATCAATAAATTTTGTTGGTAATATTTTGATTAAAAAATTATAAACAGGCTCAGAAGATTTGATTAAATAAGGTGTTGTAAAAGTAGTTATTGCAGAAACGCCAACTGCTACAGGAAACAGAAAGTCGCTTGTAACACCAAGTGTAAGTCCCAAACCAGCAACAATAAAAGCAAATTCGCCAATTTGAGCCATGCTCATTCCGACTTGTATAGATTGTTTTAATGGTTGTCCCGAAATAATTGCACCTAAAGTTGTGAAAATTAATTTTCCGAAAATAGTAAGAAAAGTAACGATTAATATTGCCCATTTATGTTCGTACATAGAAACTGGATCAATCATCATTCCAATAGAAATAAAGAAAATTGTGGCAAAGAGATTTTTTACGGATTGAAAATTATGTTCGATTTTTTCGGCATAAACGGTTTCTGCTAATATAGATCCCATAACAAACGCACCCAATTCTATAGAAAATCCTACGCTGTCAGCGACATAAACCATTGCCAAACATAATCCGATAGAAATAATAAGAAGAGTTTCGTCGTCCAAATATTTTTTGATAGAACGTAAAAATGTTGGAATAATAAAAATTCCACCAATAAACCAAATGGCTAAAAAGAAACCAAGTTTTAGTAAGGAACTGAACATTTCTGTTCCATTAAATTGCTGGCTAACCGCCATCGTAGAGAGCATAACCATTAATAAAATGACCACAATATCTTCTACAATTAGAATTCCGAAAACAACGTTTGCAAACTTTTTTCGTTTTAGTCCTAATTCGTCAAATGCTCTGATAATAATTGTTGTAGAGGAACTTGCTAATAATCCGCCAAGAAAAATACTGTCCATTGTAGACCAGTTCATCCATCGTCCAACAAAATATCCAACAACAACTATGCAGATAATTTCTACAATTGCGGTAATGGAGGCGGAACCACCAACATTGAGTAATTTTTTGAAGCTAAATTCTAATCCAAGACTAAAAAGAAGGAAAATAACACCAATTTTTGCCCAAATCTCTACATTGTGTTCTTCTGCAACCGATGGAATATAATCGAAATGCGGCCCAACCAAAAATCCTGCGATGATATAACCTAAGACAAGAGGTTGATTAATTCGTTTGAAGATAAGCGTAGTCACAGCTCCTACACAGAGAATAAGTCCTAAATCAGTAATAAGCTTGGGTAAATGATCTTCCATAAATTATTTTAATCTCTACTAATTTAGTGATTTTAGAGGAAGAACATTAGTTAAGTGATCGAATAATTTTATATAATTATAACTGTTTATATAGATGAAAAAGAATTGTTTCATTATTTAGATAAAGCAATATATTGCCTTATCTAAATAGTGAATATAAAGTAGATTACAAACTTATTTTTGCAAGATAAGAATCACCATCTGTTTTAATTTTTTTACAAGTTAATTGATGATAATCACAAACATTTTTTAATGTTTCAAAGTCCAAATATAACCATTCAATAGTATTCTCTATTTCACCTTTGTAATGAACTGTAAAAGTTAATTCACCGTAATATTTACCAGTACTTGGTATCCATTTTCCGCCATCTTCATCTTCGTCAAACATATAAATAATGTCTGTTCCGTCGATCAAAACTTGACCAGTTGGAGTAAGTAATTTCTTTATTTTATCTATAAAAACATTGATTAAAACTAAATTTTGAAAAATTCCAGTTCCATTCATTAAAAACAAAATGGTATCATATTTTTCGTCTTCATTTAATTCAAGAAAATTCTGAACTTCTACATTTTTTACACCTCTTAGTTTGCAAGCTTCAACTGCATTTGGAGAAATATCTATTGCTTTTGTATGAAGTCCTTTTTCTTGTAAAAAAAGCGAATGAGAACCAGCTCCACAACCAACGTCAAGCGTTTTTTCTTTCGTTAAGTCTAACGCTTTTTGTTCTAAAATTGGCATTTCGTCATAGTCACGAAACAAATAATCAATAGGCATTACATCCAATTCGGAAATTGATGTTTCTGTGTATAAATCTTCGGGAGAATTATCAGTTTGATAATCTAATATTGCTTTTCCGAATAAATCTTTCATAAAATCTTTTTAATTAGAATTTTTTTGCTTCGCTAAAATAGCTATCACAATTTGTGTTGCATGCACACGTGAATTTTCTATGAACCAAAGATTGGTTGACATTCCACCACAAACAACGCCCGCCAAATATAAACCATCTACATTTGTTTCCATTGTTTCGGAATTATATGTTGGTGTTTTTAACTCGTCATCATTTATTTTTATTCCAACTTTTTCTAAAAAATCAAAATTTGGATGATAACCAATTAAGGCTAAAACAGTATCATTTTCTATAGAAATTGTTTCGTTAGGTGTTTCTATTGTAACTGAATTTTCGTCGATTTGTTTAACATTAGAATTGAAATAAGCTTTTATACTTCCTTCACTAATTCTATTTTCTATATCAGGACGAACCCAATATTTTAACCGATGTGTAAACTCACTTCCTCTAATTACCATTGTTACATTTGCGCCTTTTCGGTAACATTCTAATGCTGCATCAACAGACGAATTATTAGCACCAACAACAACTATATTCTGAAAAGAATACGGATGTGCTTCTTTATAATAATGATGGACTTTTGGTAAATCTTCTCCTTCAATATTCATTAAATTCGGAATATCATAAAAGCCAGTTGCAATAACTATATTTTTTGACGAATAGCTGTTTTTAGAGGTTTTAACATCAAAATGATGAGATTCATTTTTATTAATATCAAGTACTTCTTCGTATAGATGTAAGTTAAAATTGAAATATTTATGAATATTTCGGTAATATTCTAATGCTTCTTGACGTCCTGGTTTTGGAGAAATACAACTAAATGGAATTTCTCCGATTTCTAAACGTTCAGCAGTCGAAAAAAAAGTCATATAAAGCGGATAGTTATACAAACTATTGGTTAATGCACCTTTTTCTATTATTAAATAAGAAAGATTATTTCTTTTCGCTTCTATTGCACAAGCTAGCCCAATTGGTCCGGCGCCTACAATAATCAAATCATATTGTTCTTTCATGCAACAAATTTAAGAAGAAAATTTTCAGAGGAAATTATATTTGACTTCAAATTTTGACAAAAAAGTTAAATAAGTATTTGTATTAACAAAAAATATTAATACTTTTGTTTAACAAATTTGTTAAATATAGAATTCGATACAAAAATGAAAGATCAAACAGAAGAATTAATCAAAGAAACAGCCAAAAAAATGTTTTTTACCGAAGGTAAATTTCACGCGACAACACAAGAAATTGCAGATGAAGCAAAGGTGAATAGAACTTTGATTAATTATTATTTTAGATCGAGAAATAACTTAATTAATATCATTTTTGATGAAGCAAAAATGGTTAGTCATGAAAAATCACGTGCAATTTTTGATCGTGATAAAGACATCAAAGATCTGATTGCAGAATTTATAGATGATTCTTTAAACACCGCAATTCAATATCCCTATTTGGAAACGTATATTGTTACGCAAATGAATAAACAAGACGCTTGCGTTTTTGAACGTAATGATATGAAAGAAGTAACGAAAGCTTTTTTGAGTCGTTTGGAAGAAGAAATGGAAAATGGTAGAATTAATAAAATGGAGCCAATTCAGTTTTTATTAAACATGATATCATTAATTAATTTTCCATTAACAGTTCGTCCACTTATTCAACAAAATTTAGATATTAACGACAAAGATTATAAACGAATTCTTTCCGAAAGAAAAGAAATTATTCTAAATACACTTTTTAAATAATGAATAAATCTATGAACAGATTTAAACTATTGCTTTCTGTTTTTTTTGTAGGAATTTTCTACATTTCGAAAGCGCAAAATATTGTATCAATTAAAGATGCGGTTGTTTTTGCATTAGAAAATAAAGCAGATGCAAAACGTGCAGATTTGGCAATAAAAAAAGCCGAATATAAAATTGACGAAGCAAAAGCAGGTGCTTTACCACAAGTTAGTGCAAATGCAGGATTACAATATAATCCTATTATCCAAGAAATGGCATTGACAACAAATGGTAAAAATGAAAATGGCGAACCAGTTAAACAAACTTCGATTATCAAAATGGGACAACCATGGAACACTAATGTTGGAATAAATGTGTACCAAACTATTTTTGATCAACGTGTTTTTACAGGTCTTAAAGCTGCAAAATCAACACGTGAATTTTATCAAATCAATGCAGATTTAACAGACGAACAAATTATAGAACGTGTTGCTACTGCGTATTACCAGGTTTTTGTACAAGAAGAAAAGTTAAAAACAATTGATAAAAGTTTAGAGAATACAACGAAAGTTAAAAATGTAATCAAAAGTTTGGTGGATAATGGATTGGCGAAGCCGATTGATTTAGATCGTGTTATTGTACAGTTAAATAATATTTCGTCTAGTAGACAACAATTGGTAAATGCAGTAGAAATAAGTAAAAACGCACTGAAATTTTACATGGGTTATCCAATCAAACAAGAAATTAATTTGGAAGAGGTAACAATAGAACCAAATTTATTGATTTTAGAAGATGAAATAAATACGTCGACGCGAACTGAATTTAAAGTTCTAGAAAAACAAAAAGAATTATTAGGTTTCGCAAAAGAAGCTGAAAAAGCAAATTTATACCCAACTGTTGGTTTATCTGGAAATTATGGTTTACAAGGTTTTGGAGAGCAATTTATCACGTCAAAAAACTATATGTGGTCAGACTTAGCATCAATAGGATTAAGCGTAAAAGTTCCAATTTTTACAGGAGGATCGACAAAAGCAAAAATCAACCAAGCAGAAATTGATTTGTTGGATATTGAGGAGCAAATGAATGATACAAAACTTGGTTTAGATTTAGAATATCAGAATGCGAAATCTCAAATAGAAAACACCTTAAAAAGTGTTGATATACAACGAGAAAATGTTTCGTTAGCAGAAAAAGTATTATCTAATACACAAAGTAATTATCAACATGGTTTAGCAACTTTGACAGAAATTATTGATTCGGAGAATGCATTAACAGACGCACGCAATAATTATTCGAATGCATTATTAGAGTATAAAATTGCAGAAGTTGCTTTAATCAAAGCAAAAGGAGATTTAAAAACATTAATTCAATAATATAACCGATTTTAAAATGAAATCAGTAAAAACTTTACTTTATATATTAATTGCAGCTGGTCTAATTGGTGGTGCAGTTTATATCATCAAAAACAATAAAGCGAAACAAGAAGAGGAAGTCGCAATTGTTAATCAAGCAAATAACGAAGTTGTTGTAAATACGACGTTAGCAAAATATACAATTTTAAATTCGGATTATATTTCAAACGGAACTTTTGCACCTTCGCAAGAATTAAGTTTTCCGTCCGAAATTTCGGGTAGAATTGTTCGTGTTTTGGTTGATGAAGGAGATTATGTTCGTGTTGGACAGACTGTTGCAACTATCAAAAAAGATGCAATTGAGGTAGATTTGACTCAAGCAAAAAATAATCTTCAGAACGCTATTATTGATAATCAGCGTTACGAAAATGCATTCAAAACTGGAGGAGTTACAAAACAACAATTAGATAATTCTCGTTTGCAACTGAAAAATGCACGCGCTGCTGTTGATGCGCAAGGTTTACGCGTAAATGACACCAATGTGAAAGCGACAATTTCTGGAGTAATAAACAAACGTCATATAGAGCCAGGTTCGGTGGTTGCGCCAGGAACGCCTTTGTTTGATATTGTAAATGTATCTAAATTAAAATTACAAGTTACGGTTACAGAAAATGAAATTGTGAATTTGAGAGTTGGTCAAAATGTAAAAGTTACAGCAAGTGTTTTTCCAGATAAAGAATTTGTAGGACGTATTTCTTTTATCGCTCCAAAAGCAGATGCTTCGCTCAATTTTCCTGTAGAAATAGAAGTTTCTAATAATGCAGGTCTTAAAGCAGGAATGTACGGATCGGCAATTTTTTCGACTTCGGATGATGTAGATGCAGGGAAAAATATGTTGGTTATTCCAGCAAATGCCTTTGTAAACGGAATCAGTTCTAATCAAGTTTTTGTAGTCGAAAATAATACAGCAAAACTAACTAAAGTTGTTGTAGGTAAAACTGTCGGTACAAATATAGAGGTGATTAGTGGAATAAAAGAAGGAACAGAAGTGGTAACGACGGGTCAAATTAATTTGACAAACGGAACTAAAGTTAAAGTTGTAAAGTAAGATTATTTCTATGAAAATAGCCGAAATATCAATTAAACGACCATCGATGATTATCGTGTTATTCACGATACTTCTTTTGGGTGGATTGTTTAGTTATTCGCAAATGGGATACGAATTGATCCCAAAATTTGAAACAAATGTTGTCACAATTTCTACTGTTTATCCAGGTGCTTCGCCAAATGAAGTAGAAAACTCGGTAACAAAAAAGATAGAAGATGCTGTTGCAGCATTAGAAAATGTAAAAAAAGTAGAATCTAAATCGTACGAAAGTTTATCGGTTGTTATGGTGACGCTAAATTCTGATGCAAATGCAGATTTAGCACTTAATGATGCACAACGTAAGATTAATGCAATCGAAAAAGATTTGCCAGATGATGTAGATCCGCCATCGTTAACAAAATTCTCGTTAAGTGATTTGCCTATTATAACGGCTGGTGTAACATCTAATTTATCTGAAAAAGAATTGTATGATTTATTAGATAAAAAAATAGAACCCGTTTTGTCACGTGTAACTGGAGTTGCACAAATTAATTTGATTGGTGGACAAGAGCGTGAGATACAAGTTAGCCTTGATCCTATAAAACTAAAAGGTTACGGCTTGTCTGTTCCTCAAGTTCAACAAGCAATCTTAACGTCTAATTTAGATTTTCCAACGGGAAGTGTAAAAACACGCGAAAATTCGACGATTATTCGATTATCTGGAAAATATAAAAATGTAGAAGAATTGAATAATTTGGTTATTTCATCAAACAACGGAATTCAAGTTCGTTTGTCAGAAGTAGCTTTTGTACAAGATTCTCAGAAAGAAGTAGAAAAAATAGCACGTGTTAATCAAAGTTCAGCTATTATTGTGCAGGTTGTAAAACAATCTGATGCAAATGCTGTTGAGGTTTCAGAATTAATGCATGCAACAATAAAGAAAGTACAAGAAGATTATAAAAAACAGAATCTGAAAATTCAAGTTGTTAATGATTCTTCAGACTTTACTTTGGCTGCGGCAGATCACGTTATTTTTGATTTAGTTTTAGCGGTTATTTTAGTAGCTGTCGTGATGTTATTGTTTTTACACAGTTTACGTAATGCAGTTATTGTAATGGTTTCGATTCCAGCATCGTTAATTGCTACTTTTATCGGAATGTATTTAATGGGCTACACGCTAAACTTGATGTCTTTACTTGGTTTGTCATTAGTTGTAGGTATTTTGGTGGATGATGCAATTGTAGTTTTAGAAAACATTTACCGTCACATGGAAATGGGTAAATCAAGAATTAGAGCATCGTACGACGGAGCAAAAGAAATTGGATTTACAGTAACAGCTATTACTTTGGTTATTGTAGTTGTGTTTTTACCAATTGCCATGAGTTCTGGTTTGGTTGCAAATATTATATCTCAATTCTGTGTTGTAGTTGTTATAGCAACTTTATTATCCTTATTATCATCGTTTACAATAGTACCTTGGTTATCTTCTCGTTTTGGTAAATTAGAACATATTACAGGAGATAATATTTTTGGAAAATTTATTCTTTGGTTTGAAAAACAATTAACAAAATTTACTCATTTCGTAACAGGAATGTTAGAATGGTGTTTAAAAACAACACCAAGACGAATAGGAGTTTTCTTCGGATTATTTATCTTTTTATTCGGAACGATAGGAATCTTAGTTGTCGGAAAATACATTGGAGGAGAATTTTTTCCAAAAACAGATAAAGGAGAATTTTTAGTTCAGATGGAATTGCCAAAAGATGCAACAATAGAAGAATCTAACTTTGTAACACAAAAAGCAGAAAAGTTTTTACGCAATAAAAAAGAAGTTGTAACCATGATTACGACTGTTGGTCAAAGTTCGCAAGGTTTTGGAGCAGCACAAGCAACAGCTTATAAATCTGAAATTGATGTTATTTTGGTTGACAAAGAAAAACGTGAAGACAATTCGTTTATTTATGCAGCAAAAATCAAACGCGAATTAGAGCAAGAATTAGTTGGTGTAAAAGTAAAAACTGTTCCAGTTGGTTTAATCGGAGCAGAAGAAGCGCCAATTGCATTAGTTGTAACTGGTTCAAATTTAGAAAGTGCGATGAAATTTGCCGAAATTGCGAAAAGCGAATTAGAGCAAATTAAAGGTTCTTCGGAAGTTAAATTAACAACAGAAGCTGGTAATCCTGAAATTAATGTACAAGTAGATCGTGATAAAATGGCTGCTTTAGGCTTAAATCTTCAAACGGTTGGTTTAACTATGCAAACGGCTTTTTCTGGAAATACAGATGGTAAATTTCGCGCAGGCGAATACGAATATGATATTAATATTCAGTACAATGATTTTAATCGATCTAATATTGACGATGTACGTAGTTTAATTTTTGTAAATCCACAAGGACAACAAATTCGCTTAGATCAGTTTGCTTCAGTAACACAAAGTTCTGGTCCAAGTTTCTTAGAACGTCGCGACAAAACACCATCGGTTACCGTTCAGGCACAAGCCGTAGGTAGAACTTCGGGAGATGTGGTAACAGAATTTAAAGAACGTTTAGCGAAAATAGAAAATAAAAAACCAACAGGAGTATCTTATGTTTGGGGTGGAGATGAAGAAAATCAAGCCGAAGGTTTTGGTACATTAGGTTATGCATTAATAGCAGCAATTATCTTAGTTTATTTGGTAATGGTTGCATTGTACGACTCGTTTGTTTATCCATTTGTCGTATTATTTTCAATTCCATTATCGTTGATAGGAGTATTCGTAGTCTTAGCATTAACAAATAATTCGATCAATGTATTTACAATTCTCGGAATGATTATGTTAATTGGTTTAGTTTGTAAAAATGCCATTTTATTGGTCGATTTTACAAATCACCGAAAAGAAGCAGGCGAAACAACACATAACGCATTAATACAAGCCAATCATGCGCGTCTTCGTCCAATTTTGATGACAACAATCGCCATGGTATTTGGTATGATTCCGATTGCAATTGCAAAAGGAGCAGGAGCAGAGATGAACAACGGTTTGGCTTGGGTAATTATTGGAGGTTTAGTGTCGTCATTATTCCTAACATTAATTATTGTACCAGTGGTTTACTCACTGTTTGATAGTATAATGAGACGTTTATCCAAAGGAGAAAAAGTAGATTATGAGGCAGAAATGATTGCCGATTATAAAGCACGTCAAATAAAAGAAGAATGGGAAGAATAATCCATTTTATTTAGATATTTAATTTTTAAAAGTCGTTTAGTTTTTTAGCTAAACGACTTTTTTATTTTAGCCATTATTAGTGAGTTTTTAAATAATCAAAATCATTATTTTTGATAAAGATTTCAAAAAAGATATTAAAATGAAGAAACTACTTTTTTTAACCATAATTTTTATTTCAAATTCACTGTTTTCCCAACAAATTACCAATACACTTTCAGGAGCTTTCAAGACCAAAGTGAAGGACGAATTGTACAATCCGTTTACATTTGATGGAAAAGGAAGAGTAACAATTGGTGAATTTGATGAGGTTGGTTACGAATTTACCGAACGCAATGATTCGGTTGTAATATTTGTAGAGAAAACGGTTTTTATTTTCAAAAAAGAAAAGAATCAATTAAAAGGAATTTCAGATTGGGTAGATAAAAAGGTTTATAAATCTGATATTAAATCTTTCTCAAATACACAACAATCAGATGCTAAATTAGCGCAACGAGCAAAATTTTTAGCACAACATTATGACCTTAATTTTAAGAATAACGCAACTTTTCTGTTCGATTTAGATGAAAATTCATTGAATCAAAAAATCAAACAAAACGAAATAGCAAACGAAAAACTTTGCAACGAAGGTTTTGACGAATCATGTAAAATTGTTTTTGCGTATAAATTTGCTGAGCAATCTGGCGGTTTTTTCGAAACATTAACAAATGCAGATAATATCAAAATAAAACCAAACAAAGAGTTAGAAAAATTAGCTCAAAAAGTAATTGATCTAGGTAATCCAGACGGTTACGGACTATTTTATACGTATTACTATTTTACAGGAAATAAAGAAAAAGCCGAACAAAGCTTACAAAAAGGCTTAGATTTGGGTTCTCCTTATTGTGCAGAACTATCTTTAAATATCGCATTAAGTGAATTAGAGAATAACCTTTCTGAAGAAATAGAAGAGGAATAACTCTCTTGTCGCAAACAATAACCACAATACATATTATATACTCCAAGCTCGAAAACCATTTTCGAGCTTTTTTGTCTATATATATTGTACATCCATTTTGTCATTCTAAGCCCGTCGAAGAATCTTCTTATCTATTATAATGTATAAAACACGTCCTTCTGAATACATTTCCAGCTTACGCTGTAACTTTTCCCGATTCCTTGCGCCAAAGTATCCAGCTCTGAATTTGCTTAAAATCGTAAATCATCCCTGTCTAAACATTGATTGTAGTAAAAAGGATATCCTTTCTGTCATTCATCGCTTGTCGAAGAATCTTTAAACGTAGAATATTACCACACGAATTTCTTCCCTTGAGGGATTGTAGGGGTGTATTCTTTTTAGTATTCTATATCCTTAATATATAAAGAAGAATTTTGTTTTGTCATTCTGAGCTCGTCGAAGAATCCTTCTCTTTTTATTATATATAAAGAACGATTTCCTTTTAATTATCGGATTTTAAACAGACCTTTCAATAATTGACGTTAAAAAACGACATAAATTGTAGCGTTAAAAAAGATTTAGCGATTAGCTTTTAAATCTTTTAGCGAAAATGTATGCTGTTTTAGTCTATTTATAGAGGTCTTGATTTTTTGTTTCGTTTTGCATCAAGGCAAAATGAAAAGAACTATTCAAACCAAATTCCACTATCTTGATAAACCTTTTCTTTTTGTTTTCTTGTCTTTCTTAATGTATCTAACGATTTTCATTTAATTTAGCGCCTCTATTCACGATAAAATCTCTCGAAATTTCCTTAGTTTCCTACTTTTTCCCTTCAAAACCCTCCCTACGAGAAAAAGTTTTAAAAAATATTTCACGTCATACCAGCTAGTTAAGTGTTAATTGTAAAATAAATGTAAAATCTGTTTGGAAAAGCGGAATAATGGGTTGTAT